>JBDHVF010000234.1:0-10030 GCA_039809605.1 Polyangiales bacterium
CGGGGGTGGCGGCGGCGGCGCGGGCACTGGCGGCGCGAGCACTGGCGGCGCTGCCGCGGCGATCGGTGCGGCGGCGTCGGGCGTCTCGGTCGCAGTCACGACGGCGGGCGTCGAGGGCGGCGCGGGCGGCTCCAGCAGCGAGGGGATGTCGATCGTGATCGCGATGTTCAGCGCGTCGAAGTCGATCACCGGCGGCACGTCGGGCCCCGCGCTCGGCGCCGCAGCGTCGATCGCCTCGGGCGCGTCGGGCGCATCGGGCGGCGCGGTCGATCGCGCCGCGAGCGCGCGCACGTACGCGAGCTCGCGCTGGTGCTCGTCGCCGTCGAGCGCGGCGTCGCCCGGCTCCAGCGAGAGCCCGATCGCCACCGTGGGAACGTCGTCGCCGAGCGGCTGCTCCTTGCCGCACGCGAGCGTGAGCGCCATGACGGCGAGGGTGAGCGATGTGGGGCGGGTCATCGTGGGCAACGGCCGGGCACGCGATGGTTCCACGAAGACGCCCGACTCACAAAAAGTCGGCGGCTGTGGGGTCCCGCGGCCCCGGTCGTCGCTGGGCGCGCCGCGGCTCCGTGATAGCGTCGGCGCCGCGCGCCGCGAGGCGCAGCTCTCCAGCCGGCACTGCCATGACAGACTCCGCGCTCACGATCCGCATCACGACGCCCGCGACCGCTCAGCCCGTGAGCGTCGCCGTCTCGCACGGAGGGGCCGTGCTCGTGGGGCGCACGCCCGAGCTCGCCAACCTCGCGCCCGCAGACGCCTCGCCGCCGCTCTCCACGCGGAGCGTCGCGGTGCCCGGGGCCACCGTGTCGGGCAACCACGCGCTCGTGTGGTGCGACGGCGGCGCGGTGGTGGTGCGCGACCTCGCGAGCCGCAACGGCACGTGGCTGCTGCTCCCCTCGGGCTCGACGGCCACGCTCTCGAAGGTGGCCGCGCGCGACCTCGTACTCGACCTCGCGCGGCCCGCGAGCCCCGTGGTGAGCGCGCGCCCTCGCGACGCGAGCTGGTCCGACGACGCGGAGTTCGCCCCGGCCGTGGCGCGCGAGGTCGAGCGCTGGCTCGCGGCGGCCGGCCGCGGGCTCGCGTCGCGCCTGGTGCGCCGGAGCGGGCGCGACGACGCGGTGATCCCGCTCACGCCCGAGTGGGGCATCCGGCTCATCGAGCCCGACGGCACCAGCACCATCAGCGCCGCCTGGGACCAGATGACCGAGGAGATCCTCCAGTACGTGCACGACCAGAAGGCGCGCGTCGTGTCGGAGCGCTCGCCCTCGCACGACCCGTCGTTCGTGATGGCCTCGCCCGCGCTGTGGGAGGCGCACCGCAAGGTCTTCGAAGCCTCGTCGCGCGCGCTCCAGCTCGTGCTCCTGGGCGAGACGGGCTCGGGCAAGGGCACGCTCGCGCGCTGCTATCACACCCACTCCGACCGGGGCGGCGGCCCCTTCGAGGTGGTCAACTGCGCCGAGATCGACAAGCACTTCGCGCGCACGCGGATCTTCGGCGCGCGCAAGGGGGCCTACACGGGCTGCGCGGCCGACATCGCGGGCGCGGTGGAGTGCGCGCGCGGCGGGACGCTCTTCCTCGACGAGGTAGCCGAGCTCTCGCTCGACGTGCAGGGCGAGCTGCTCACCTTCCTCGACGACCAGCGCTACAAGCGCCTCGGCGACGACCAGTGGCGCCAGGCCGACGTGCGCGTGGTGTGTGGCACCAACAGCGACCTCCGCAAGGCCGTGCGTGAGGGGCGCTTCCGCGGCGACCTGTGGTATCGCATCGCGGGGCGCGTGGTGGTGGTGCCTCCGCTCCGCGAGCGCCCCGAGGACCTCCTCGAGTGGCTCAAATCACGCGCCGTCAGCGACAGCGCCACGGTGCTCTCGGTGTATGACGCGCTCTCGCCCGAGGCGCGCGCCCTGGTGATGACCCACCCGTGGCGCGGCAACTTCCGCGAGCTCGAGGGCTTCGCGCGGAGGCTCCCCACCGCGGCGAAGCCCGGCGCCATCGACGTCGCGCAGTGCCGCGACGCCCTCGACGAGGGCGCGCTCGACGACGACCACGGCGCCGTCGGGGGGCCGTGGGAGAAGCTCCTCGCGTCGGCCACGAGGGCGTACCAGCGGCAGTCGGGGGCCGCGCCGCCCGCGCGCGCGCCCGAGCTCCGGGAGTACTTCGAAGAGGCGCTCAAGCCCCTGTTCTTCGCGCAGACCCTCGGGATGGAGGGCATCGACGCCGTCCCCGACCGACCTTCTCCCAGCTACGAGGAGATGGCCCGGCGCATGGGCTGCGACGCGGCCACCGTGCGCAGCCAGCTCGCGCGCTACGTCGAGATCCGCCGCGCGCAGTCCGGGCGCTGACCCTCGGCCAGCGCGCCGAGCGCCGCGGGGTCTCGCACGGCCCAGCGCCGCTCGCGGAGCTCGACCACGCCCCCCCACCCGCGCAGCACCCGGTTGACGCTCTCGCGCGTGGCGCCCACGAGCTCGCCGAGGTCCTCTTGCGAGAGGCGCACGGCGATCACCGCGCCGCCGGCGCCGCGCTGGCCGTGGCGCTCGAGCAGGTGCAGGAGCAGCCGCGCCACGCGCTCGGGCAGCGTACGCGTCGCGCGGTCATCGAGCTGCGCCTGGAGCCACCGGACCCGCCGCTCGGCCGCGCGGAGCAGGGCGCGCGCGAGCGACGGCCACGCCTGCACCAGCGCCCCGAAGCGCTCGCGCTCGACGGCCGCCAGCACCGCGTCGTCGAAGGCCGTCACCTCCGCGCCGTGGGGCGCCACGACGGACGCGAGCGACTCGCCGACGACGTCGCCGGGCCCGAGGTCGAAGACCGTCCCGACGCCGCGGCCCGAGGCGCGCGACACGCGCAGGCACCCCCGCCCCACGACGAGCGCCTCGCGGGCGGCGTCGCCCTCGCGCGCCACCACGGCGCGGCGCTCGTAGCGGCGCAGCGTCACGCAGGGCGCCACCGCCGCGAGCGACGGCGCGTCGAGCTCCATGAAGAGCGGGAGCGTCGCCAGCGCCGACTCGCGCCCCGCCTCGACGACGCGCGGCCGGGCGACCGTGGATCGCGAAGGCTCGTCGCCTCGCGCCGTCGGCTCCCGCTCGCAAGCCCCCCCGCGCGGAGCGACGCCTTCGGCCCTCGTGACGGGCCGTGACTGCGTGGACCCTTCCATGATCGACGCGATCCCACGTTCCGTGCCATCGCGGGCGCCGCCTCGATGCCGCGGTTCTTCGCGGCGCGCGAGGCGCCGGTGGGGAACGCGTTCCGCCGATCGCCGAACGCGTTTCGCCGCGCGTTTCGCCGCGCGTCAGGGCGCGCGGAAGGCGAGCCGGTAGGCCCGCGCGGCGCTCACGGCCCCGGAGGTGTCGTGCGCCACGAGCACGCCCATGGTCCCGTCGCCGTTCTCGGCCCCCACCGTCGCGGCGCCTCCGGTCGCGTACTGCATCAGCGCGGGCGTCGCCTCGATCGAGCAGTAGTGGAACTCGAGGTTGTTCGAGCTCTCGTAGAGCTGCGCCTGGAAGGTCACGCGCACGCCCGCGTGGTCGTAGTCGTAGAACGCGCGGTCCTTCCACTCGACCACGAAGACGCGGCCGGGCGCCGTGCCCGAGACGCCGGTGCGCACCGAGGAGGCCGATGCCTCCATGGTGCTCGCCACGAGGTCGGCCCAGAAGGGCGCGATGACCCCGTTGGGCTGCGCCGCGTCGGGGAGGTAGCCGTGCTCGTAGTACGAGTCGGGCAGCGAGTCGGCCGCCGACGAGAGCAGGGCCATGAAGCCGTTGCTGCTCACCTGCGCGTACGAGCGCGTGTCGCCCGCGAGGGTGAAGGCGAAGGGGAGCCGCAGGGTGGCCGAGAGCGCGTCGTCGGCGTCGAGGCCCGCGAGGGTGCGCACGCTCGGCGCCACGGCCGCCGCGCGCAGGTCGACGCAGGCCGTGGGCGCCGTCGTCTGGGTGTACGGCTGCGCCAGCGGCGTCGTGCGCGCGTAGATGCCGAACGGCCGCGTGCCCCGCGCGGCGACGGTGTACACCACGGGGTCGAGCGTGGGGTTGTCGAGCCTGAGCGGCCCCGAGGCCCCCGCGACGACCGCGTTGGCTGCGTCGCAGCGGGGCTGCGAGCACGCGCGCTGCGCCGCGAGGTACACCCGCTCCGTGTCGCCGCTCGCGATCGGGGCGGTGATCACGTTCCGCGTCCGCGGCGCCGCGGTGAACTGGTAGTAGAGCTGCCGCCCGGTCATCATGCACGACGCGCTCGGCGGGGCGAGCTGCGAGTTCTGGTTCGTGAGCGTCGGCCCGTTGGGCACGAGCACCACCGGCGCGACCGCGGGGTCGCACGCGACGTTGCGCGGCGACGGCGCCACCTGGGCGACGATGTCGACCGAGCCCGCGCCGTCGGCGACGTTGCCCACCTCGACGACGAGCGGCGCCGTGGCGGCGCCCGTGTTGATGAACATGACGCCCTCGCGGTCCGCGACGCCCGCGTTCGACGAGTCGAGGCACGCGGCGGCGCCGCACGACGACCGGAGGCGGACGTACACGTCCTCGGGGCCGTGAGGGTCGGCCGTGAGCGCGAAGGAGCTGCCCACGGGCACGTCGACCCGGTAGTAGAGCGCGCGCCCGCCCACGCCCGGCAGGCAGCCCCCGTTCGAAGGAGCCCCGCCGGACGCGAAGGGCACCTGGTTGTGCGTCGCCGAGTCGGCCAGCGGCGTGGCGCTCGCGCAGACCCCGTAGCCGGGGATGGGGGCGAGCGAGGCCGCGACGGTGAAGCGCGCGGCCTCGCTCGCGGCGCCGACCGCGACGCGGCGCGTGATGGGCGCGGCGGTGTTGTTGTCGATGACGTGGGTCACGGCCTCGCCCGGCGCGCGCGACTCCACGAAGGTGCGGCACACCGCGTCGGCGCAGGTGTTGAGCAGGAACGTCTGGAGCGAGCTCTCGGCGTCGGGCGTCGCCACCACCGTCGCGCGCTGCCCGGCCGCGACCGCGACCGAGTAGTAGAGGAACAGCCCCGACGGCGAGCCCCCGCCGCCGCAGGGCCGGCTCTCGGTCGCGCTGCCCGCCTGGCCGTCGACCGCGACGCCCGACGCGAGCGCCGTCGCGGCGTCGCAGGTGACGTTGGCGGCCACGGGCGCGGTGACCAGCGAGAGGGTGTAGGGCCCTCCCGGCACGAGCGGCCTCGGGCCGAACTGGTCGACCACCACGTGGTAGGTGCCCGGGTCGAGGCGCGCGCGCAGGAGCGAGGCCCCGTCGGCGGGCGCCGGCGCGGCGTGGTTGCAGGCCACCTCGGTGTCTGCGCCCCCGCACGCGCGGCGGACCGAGACCACCGTGTCGACCGTCGTGTCGCTCGTGCGCAGCGTGACGCGCCGCGCGCTCGTGAGCGTGAGGGAGTACACGTCCTCGGGGCCCGCCGTGGGCAGCGCGCCCCCGGCGCCGTTGCATCCCGTGGGCACGAGGCTCGGCCCCGCGAGCACCCCCGTCGTCGTCTCGCCGTTGGGGTTCAGCGGGCGACGCGGCGCGCAGCTCGGGAGCGGCGCGTCGGCCTCCTCGACGACGTCCACCGACGTCCCGGGCGCGTCGAGGCTCACGAGCGGCACGTCGGTCGGCTGCTCGCGGATGATCCCGCCCGCGTCGCGGCGCTCGGGGGCCGCGCTCGCGGCGGCGGGCGCCTCGGCCGCCGCGTCGGGTCGCGCCGGGCGCGTGTCCTCGTCGGCGCCGCCGCAGCCGGCCAGCGCGCCCACCAGCGACAGCGGCAGCCCGAGGGGCCTCGCGCGTCGCGCACTCACCACAGGGTCGTCTCTCCACATGACCGCGATCACTCCCACGGCGTCGACCCGAGGCACAACCCGCGTCTCGCCAGAGCTGTGACCTCGGTCACACCTCTGGAGCGGCCGCCCTCGCGACTGTGACGCGGATCACAGATCCCTTGTTTTCAAGGCCATCGCGAGCGTTCGTCGATTGGTGTCGCGAGGGGCGTCGGGTACCACCGAGGCCCATGAGCCCCTCATCCGACAGCCATCCTCCCTGGGCGCCGTCGACCGCGTCGCGCGCCCCCTCGTGGTGCGCCGCCCTCCTCCTCTCGCTCGGCGCGTGCAGCGGCGACTCGATCGTGAGCCCCGTCCGCGGGGGCGACGGAGGCGTCGCGCGCGAGCGCGCCTGCACGACCGACCCCGCCGCGGTGCGCGCGCGCCGCGCGTGCACCGTCGACGACCAGTGCCCCTGCGGCGCGCACTGCGAGCTCGGCCTCTGCAAGGCCGAGTGCGGCGCGGGCGTCTTCGCGTGCTACCGCGGCGAGTACTGCGACACCTTCGGCCGCTGCCGCCCCGAGAGCGAGCGCGGCAAGGCCGTGATGCGCGTGCCGGCGCCCGAGGGCGACCTCACGCTCGGCGCGTCGAGCCTCGCGTTCGGGGCCGCGGGCGAGGCGCGCGCGCTCGAGTACGTGCTCTCGGGCGTGGCCCGCGCGCCCGTGCGCTTCGAAGTCGCGGCGCCCTACCAGGTGCGCTGCGACCCGTCGAGCGAGTGGGCCGCCGAGTGCGCCGTCGCGAGCGCGCCCGGCGAGACCGTGAAGCGCGTCGAGGTGCGCGTCGCGCCGGGCACCTCGCCCATGCCCACCGCGCTGGCGAGCCTGCGCGCGTGGTGGGGCCACCACACGCGCGCGGTCACGCTGCTCGTGCAGAGCGCCGCCATGGACGCCTCGGGGCTCCAGGGGCTCTACGAGGGCACCGCCACGCTCAACGGAGGCATCCTCGGGCAGAGCGTCTCGGTGCCCATCACCGCGAGCGTGTTCGCCACGGCGACGGGCACCGCGGGCAGGATCACCTTCACCGACCCGTCGACCCTCTTCACCGGGTCGACGGCGACGTGGACCGGCTCGCTGGCCGTCAACCCGATGAACGGCAACGGCACGCTCACGCTCCCCGCGCGGGTCCACTGGACCGACGCGGTCACCGCCGACCTGCCCGTGGGCGTCCTCGCGAGCGCGCCCGCGACGCCCTACACCTTCACCCGCGGCGCCCCACCCGCGGCCAGCACCCTCGCGCTCACCCTGCCGGTGACCTTCAACAACCAGGGCGCGAGCCCGATGAGGGCGTCGTGGTCGATCTCGCTCCGTCGCACGGGCGACCAGCCCTCCGGCGCCGCGCAGCCCGCCGTCCCGCCGAGCGAGGCCCTCGCCGCGCAGCCCACCGCCCCCTCCGCGTGGGAGGCCGCGCTGGCCGGCAGCTACCGCTCGCTCTCGGCGATCCCGCTCGCGCAGGGCGACGCGATGCTCAACACGCTCGCCAACGCGAGCGGCCGCCCGCAGCGGCGGCTCGAGACCTGCCGACCGTCGCTCTTCGCCAACCTCGGCGACCGGGTCAACTACCTCACGCGGCTCCTCTACGAGGTGCCGACCTACGAGGCCGAGCCCGGCGAGGTCACCGAGCTCACGCGCTTCAGCGGCGGCGCCGACCTCAACGGCCCGCTGCCCACGCGCAACGCCGTCATGGCCGCGCTCCTCGCGCCCTTCTACACCAGCGTCACGAGCTACTGGGGGTTGAACGCCCGCCCCCAGCTCGTCGAGTGGGCCTTCACCGCCTCGCAGACCAACACCTCGGCCACGACGCTCCCCTGCGACGTCATCGTCGAGGGGCCCGTCTACTCCGCGGCCTTCTGCAACCAGAACATCGCCGCCGGCGTCATCGGCGTCTCGCGCTGCGGGTACTTCGAAGACCTCGGCTGGGGTCGATACCTCAGCGACCAGCAGTCGCGCACCTCGGGCGCCGTCTCGGCCTCGGCGCTGCGCTTCGAGATCGACTACGGCATCCCCCTCGTGCCCCCGCCCACCGACCCCTCGTTGCCCACGCGCCGCTCGTGCTCCCGCACCAGCAGCGCGGCCGTGCCCTTCGTCGCGAGGCGCTACTTCGACTTCACCGGCGACCACTTCGATCGCCCCGCCAACTGCGCCGAGCTCACGCTCTGCGCCCGCGGCGCGAACTCGGCCGCGGGCGGGGCGCTCGACAGCTCGGCCCTCGCCGGCCCCACGCAGAGCCGCCTCGCGGGCACGGGCGACCTGCGCTGCGAGGGCGGCGGAGGCTTCGCGTTCGAACTCGACCTCCGGCGCGACGCGGGCGTCAACGTCAGCAGCGACGAGCTCCTGACCACGTGCTTCCGTGACCTCGACCGGCTGCGCCGCCCCGCGCCCTCGGTCGCGGCCGGGAGCGCCGACACCGGCGCCGCGGCGCTCTTCGGCACCGAGGGGTGCATCGACGTCGGGCGCTTCTTCCTGGCGCTGACCACGGCCCTCGATGACTACAAGGCCGACCGCAACGGCCCGGCCACGCCCCCCACGCCGCTCGACCTCATCAACAGGGGCCGCAACGCGCGCGTGGCGCACCGGCTGCTGCAAGAGTGGCTCGCCCTGCACGGAGCCATCGCCGTGCAGGCCGCGCAGTACGCGATCGTGCCCGACTCGATCCGCGGGGTGCACACCGACATCGCCGTGCCCCGCGGCGTCGACGTGGTCGACCGCCTGACGCAGGGCCTCGCGCTCCTCCTGCACCCCCGCGTCTACGACTTTCTCACCGCGGCGAGCGGCGAGCTCGCCAGCCCCGACTACCGCGCCTCGACGACCACGGGCGCGACCGGGACCGACGGAGACCCGCAGCGGCAGCACCTCATGGTGCAGCGCGAGCAGATGCTGGGCGCGCTGCTCGACCTCGTCGACCCGCTGCTCGACACGGCCCTGCGCAACAACGACCGGGCCACCGTCACCCGGCTCGAGCGCGCGCTCCGCGTGGTGATGGTCACGCGGGCCGACGACAGCCGCCTGCACACGCTGCTCCTCCCCACCGCCACGACCCCGCGCCCCACCTGGGAGGGCGCGTACCAGAGCGCCTGGACGGCGGTGTCGGGCAGGCTCTCGACGCTGCTCACGCGGCTCTCGACGGGGCAGGCGCTCTCCAACCCGCTGGGCATCGCCCCCGGCGAGGTGCCGCTGTACTTCTCGGGCGACCCCGCGGGCCCCGCGGCGCGCTTCACCCCCGTGTCCGACTACCTCCTCGGCGTCGGCGCGAGCAGCGGCGCGTGGGCGCCCGCGGCCGTCGCGCAGGCGCAGGCCGCGGCCGACGCGGTGACGCGCTCGTTCCGCACGCTGGCCACGCGCACCTACCAGACCGCGCAGACGGTCAACGACGTGAACGGCCGCCTCGAGGCCATCCGCAACGAGTTCGGCGGTCAGGTGTCGAGCTACTGCGGCGGCGTGGGCACGCTCCGCGACGGAGAGCTCCTCGAAGGCTGGGAGTCCGCCGCGGGCGCGCCCTTCGACGCGGGGACCTGCTACCTGCGCACCGACGACCCGGTCTGCAGGGCGCGCTTCGCGGCGCAGGCAGCCGCCGCGCAGCGCGAGGCGGCGACGCCGCAGATCGTCATCAGCCGCGACGACGTGCTCAACCAGCTCTGCATCTCGTCGCGCGGGTACTTCACCGAGACGACGGCGCCCGCGCCGGCGATCCCCCTCCAGCGAGGGGAGGTGACCCGCGAGCCCGACACCTACCACTACGTGACGATCGCCACCCGGCCGATCGTCTTCAGCGACCCCACGCTCGACGCGCTGGGCAGGATGAAGCCCGATGCCTTCGTGGCGCCCACGCTCGCCGACCCTGCCTCCGCGACCGGCGCGACGGTCGGCTGCTCCGACGTGCGCCCCTGCACCTTCGACGCGTCGTCGCTCTGCGTCGTGTGCCGCGGCCTCGTCAGCGCGCCGCACGACGCCATCGTCTACGACTACCGCGAGACCGGGCGCGTCACGTACTCAGACGGGCGCCCCCCGGAGCCGGCCAGCATCACGGGCGTCAACGGGGTCGAGGCCGACGTCGCGGCGAATCTGGTGAGCCGCATGACGGTGATCGAGGCGCCGGTGAGCTTCGCCTCGGTCTTCAACCAGGTCACGCGCCCCTACGGCGGCGAGGCCGCCCTCGCGGCCAACACGACCTTCTGCCGCTCGGTCTTCAGGAGCGCGCGCACCGAGGCGCCGCCGAGCATCCCTCCGCCCGCCGTGGTCGACGACGCGAGCTGCTACCGCGGCTCGCTCG
>JBDHVF010000235.1:0-10027 GCA_039809605.1 Polyangiales bacterium
GGGGTAGCCCTTCCGGGGGACTGGAGTTTCCATGATCCCACAAGTCTAGCAGCAATCTTCGGGTAGACACGCTCTCAGTGCCGCTGATCGCCTCGGCGCGCCCGGCGCGCTGCTTGCGCCCGCGCGCGCGGGCGTTATGAAGCAGTACATTCTCCCCATGGTAGCGGTGCGCGAAAGGTCCGGGTTCGAGAGCACGACTCGGCGTGCGTGGCGCCCATGAGCGGCCCACCCGACTCGGCCCTTTGGCTCGCCGCCGTCGTCGAATCGTCGGACGACGTGATCGTGACCAAGACGCTCGACGGCATCATCACGTCGTGGAACCCGGCGGCCGAGCGGATCTTCGGGTACACCGCCGCGGAGGCCATCGGCCGGCACATCACCCTCATCATCCCCGAGGAGCGGCGCAGCGAGGAGGACTACGTCCTCGGCAAGATCCGCCGCGGGGAGAAGGTGCATCACTTCGAGACCGTGCGCGTCGCCAAGGACGGGCGGCGCGTCGACATCTCGCTCACCGTGTCGCCCATCCGCAACCCGCGCGGCGAGATCGTGGGCGCGTCGAAGATCGCCCGCGACATCACCGAGCGCAAGCGCCTCGAGGAGGCCGCCCGCGTCGAGCAGGAGTGGCTCCAGACCACGCTGCACAGCATCGGCGACGCGGTGATCGCCACCGACCCGCGCGGGGTCGTGACCTTTCTCAACCCCGTCGCGGAGCGCCTCACGGGCTGGCGCCACGACGAGGCCGCGGGGCGCCCGCTCGACGAGGTCTTCCCCATCGTCAACGAGATCACGCGCGCCCCCGTCGAGAACCCCGTCGCGAAGGTCATCCGCGAGGGCACCATCGTGGGCCTCGCCAACCACACGATCCTCCTGCGGCGCGGCGGGCCCTGGGTGCCCATCGACGACAGCGCCGCGCCCATCCGCGCGCGCGACGGCTCGCTCGTGGGCGTCGTGCTGGTCTTTCGCGACGTCTCGGGCCGGCGCCGCGACGAGACGCGCGCGGCCTTCCTGATCCGCGCCGCGGAGGAGCTCTCGTCGTCGCTCGACTACGAGGCCACGCTCACCCGCGTGGCGCAGCTCGCCGTGCCCGAGATCGCCGACTGGGCCGCCATCGACCTCGAGGTCGACGGCCGCGTCGAGCGCCTCGCGGTCACCCACCGCGACCCCTCGCAGGCCCAGCTGATCCAAGAGATCCAGCGCCGCTACCCCGTCGACCCCGACGCGCGGCTCGGCACGGGCCGCGTGCTCCGCACGGGCGAAGCCGAGCTCGTGCCCGACTTCGGCGCCGAGGCGCTGCGCCTGATCGCCCGCGACGACGAGCACCTCGCGCTCCTCGAGCGGCTCGAGGTCCGCTCGTACATCGGCGTGCCGCTGCGCGCACGGGGGCGCACCATCGGCGCGATCGCGTTCGTGTCGTCGGGGTCGGGCCGGCGCTTCGACGCCGACGACCTCACGCTCGCCCAGACCCTCGCCGACCGCGCGGCCGTCGCCATCGAGAACGCGCGGCTCTTTCGCGCGGCCGAGGAGGCGCGCGCGCTGGCCGAGGCCGCCAGCGGCGCGAAGGACGAGTTCCTCGCCATGCTCGGGCACGAGCTGCGCAACCCGCTCGCGCCCATCCTCACGGCGCTCAAGCTCATGGAGATGCGCGGCGGCGACGCCCACGCCCGCGAGCGCGCGGTGATCGAGCGGCAGGTGCGCCACATGACCCGCCTCGTCGACGACCTGCTCGACGTCTCGCGCATCACCCGCGGCAAGGTCGCCCTCAGGCGCGAGCGGGTCGAGCTCGCCGACGTGGTCGCGCGCGCCGTCGAGATGGCCTCGCCCCTCGTCGAGGCCCGCGAGCACCGGCTCTCGGTCGACGTGCCGCGCGGGCTCGTCGTGTGGGCCGACCCGATGCGCCTCGCGCAGGTGGTGAGCAACCTCTTGAACAACGCCGCCCGCTACACCGACCCGGGCGGCAAGATCGACGTCAGCGCCGGCCTCGCGCAGGGCGAGGTCGAGCTCTGCGTGCGCGACACGGGCATCGGCATCGCGCCCGAGATGCTCCCCAAGGTGTTCGACGTGTTCGTGCAGGGCGGCCGCGCGCTCGACCGCGCGCAGGGGGGGCTCGGCCTCGGCCTCGCGATCGTGAGGAGCCTCGTGGCGCTCCACGGCGGCTCGGTGTCGGTCGAGAGCGAGGGCGTCGGCCGGGGCAGCCGCTTCCGCGTCCGACTCCCCGTGGCCGCGGGCGCGTCGCAGGCGCCCGCCTCGCCCGCGGGGGCCGCCCGCGCCGAGGCGCAGCACCCGTCGCGCATCCTGCTCGTCGACGACAACGCCGACGCAGCCGATCTCCTCGGCGAGATGCTCCGCGCGCT
This sequence comes from Polyangiales bacterium, assembly GCA_039809605.1. GTDB lineage: Bacteria > Myxococcota_A > Polyangia > Polyangiales > CAISKJ01. Next base: position 2,352 of record JBDHVF010000235.1, read on the forward strand.
CGGCCACGACGTGCTGGTCGCCAACGACGGCCCCTCGGCGCTCGCCGTCGCCGCGCGCGAGCGGCCCGACCTCGCCCTGCTCGACATCGGCCTGCCCGTGATGGACGGCTACGAGCTGGCGCTGCGCCTGCGCGACCTCGCGGGCCTCGAGCGGGTCAAGCTCGTCGCCGTCACGGGCTACGGCCAGCTCACCGACCGCCGGCGCTCGCGCGACGCGGGCTTCGACGCGCACCTGATCAAGCCCGTCGACCCCGAGGAGCTGCGCGCCACCATCGCCGCCCTCACCGACGACGCCCCGCGGCGCACGCGCTGACCCTCACGCCGTGGGCTTCGCCGCGCCCCCGTGGAGCACGCGCTCGACCGCGGCCGCGCGGCGCCAGCGGCGGGCGCGCTCGGCCGTCACGATCGCGCACATCTCGTCGGAGGCCGCGTCGAGGTCGTCGTTGACCACCACGTAGTCGAAGAGGCCGTAGTGGGTGAGCTCGCCGAGCGCGTTGCACATGCGGCGCGCGATGGTCTCTTCGCTGTCGGTCGCGCGGCCGCGCAGCCGCGCCTCGAGCACCGCGAGCGACGGCGGGAGCACGAACACGCCCACGGCGTCGGGCACGCGGGCCTTGAGCTGCCGCGCCCCCTGCGGGTCGATGACGAAGACCATGCCCCGGTAGCGCCCGCGGGCCTCGAGCATCTTCTCGAGCGAGGTGCCGTAGTGGTGGCCGTGCACCTCGGCCCACTCGGCGAAGGCGCCGCGGGCCACCATGCCTTCGAAGTCCGAGGGGGAGACGAAGTGGTAGTCGCGCCCGTCGACCTCGCCGGCGCGCGGGGCGCGCGTGGTCACCGACACGCTCTGGGTCATGTCGCCGAAGCGCGCGAGGAGCCTGCGCACCAGCGTGGTCTTGCCCGCCCCCGAGGGCGACGTGACGATGAGCGGGAGGAAGTCGTCGTACGAGTTCACCACGGGGTCATCACTCGATGTTCTGGGCCTGCTCGCGCATGCGCTCGAGCTCGGACTTGAGCTCGACGACCGCGAGCGCCACCTCGGCCTCGCCCGCCTTGGCGCCGATGGTGTTGACCTCGCGGGCCATCTCCTGGAGCAGAAAGTCCATGCGGCGCCCGACGGGCTCGGCGACCCCGACGAGGCGCGCGAGCTGCTCGTGGTGGCACGCGAGGCGGGTGAGCTCCTCGCTCACGTCGGCGTGGTCGACGGCGAGGGCGACCTCCTGCTCGAAGCGCGCGGGGTCGACGGCGACGCCCGCCAGCAGCCGCGCGAGGCGCTCGCGGAAGCGCCCCCGGTGCCGCTCGGCCATGCCCTCGGCGCGCGCGGCCACCTCGCGCACGAGCGCGCCCACCGCCGCGAGGCGCTTCGCGAAGTCGTCGCAGAGGTGCTGCCCCTCGCGCGCGCGCATGCGGTCGAGGTCTTCGAGCGCGCGGTCGACGGCGTCGCGAAGCGTGGCGCGCGTGGCCTCGGGGTCGCGATCGCCCGCGGTCACGAAGAGCTCGGGCACGCCCGCGAGCACCGAGAGGGGCACCGGGCCCGGGATGCCCAGCTCCGCGGCCACCGACTGGAACTCCCGCAGCACGGCGACGGCGCGCGCGCGGTCGAGGGTGACGGGCGCGTGGTCGCAGCGCTCGCAGTGCACCGTGATGTCGACGCGCCCGCGCGAGAGCCGCTGCCGCGCGAGCTGCTCGACGAAGAGCTGGTGGTCGACCCACTCGCGCGGGAGCTTGACCCTCACCTCGAGGAAGCGGTGGTTGACCGAGCGGGCCTCGACGACGACGCGCCCGTTGGGCACGGCGCCCTCGCCCACGCCGAAGCCGGTCATGCTCCGCACGGCCGCGCCTCGGGTGCCTACGCGCCCAGCGAGCGGTAGTACGCGACGGTCTTCTCGAGCCCCGCCGCGAGGTCGTACTTGACCTCGTACCCGAGCAGGGCGCGCGCGGCGCCGATGTCGGCGAGCGAGTGGCGCACGTCGCCCGCGCGGGGGGGGCCGTACTCGGGCGTGAGGTCGGTGCCGAGCTGGCGGTTGATCATCGTCACGAGCTCGTTGAGCGTCGCGCGCGCGCCGCACGCGACGTTGACCACCTCGCCGCTCGTGCGGGCCCTGGCCGCCAGCAGGTTGGCGCTCACGGTGTTCTCGATGAAGCAGAAGTCGCGCGACTGCTCGCCGTCGCCGTGAATCTGCGGGCGCTCGCCGCGGAGCATGCGGGTGATGAAGCGCGGGATCACCGCGGCGTACTCGCTCTTGGGGTCCTGCCGCGGGCCGAAGACGTTGAAGTACCGCAGCGAGACGGTTTCGAAGCCGAAGAGCCGCCCGAACACGGTCACGTAGTGCTCGCCCGTGAGCTTCGAGACCGCGTAGGGCGACAGGGGCCGCGGGGTGATGGTCTCGACCTTAGGCAACACCTCGGTGTCGCCGTAGGCGCTCGAGCTCGCGGCGTAGACGAGCTTGCGCACGCCCGCGACGCGGCACGCCTGGAGGAGCTCCACGGTGCCCGTCACGTTGGCGCGGTTGCTCGCCACGGGGTCGTTGACGCTGCGCGCGACCGAGGGGATGGCCGCCTCGTGAAAGACCGTGTCCACGCCCTTCACCGCGCGCGCGGTGGCGTCGGGGTCGCAGAGGTCGCCCTCGATCAGCTCGATGCGCGAGAGGTTGTGCGCGAGGTTCTCCCTCCGGCCCGTGGAGAAGTTGTCGATCACCCGCACCGCCGCGCCCTCGGCCAGCAGCGCGTCGACCAGGTGCCCGCCGATGAAGCCCGCTCCGCCCGTCACAAGTACCCGCACGAGAGACCTCCGGTCAGTGAACGCTATCGGTGAGAGTCACTTCTTGGGCGCGAAGAGCGACGACAGCTTCGCCTTGGCCTTGAGCTCGGCCTCGTTGGTGCCCGGCTCGCCGTTGCGAAAGGTGAAGAAGGTGCAGTGGTTGGTGGCGTCGCGGTCGGGGATGTACTCGGTCACGTGCTCGCGGCACTGGTTGTGAGCGCCCGGGTCCCAGTACTCGCAGTTCTTGCAGCAGTGCAGGTCGGCGCCGCAGTGCGGGCACGCGTCGCGGCGCTGCATCTTCACTTCGAACACCAGCTCGTTCCTGCACTTGTGGCAGAAGAACTTCTTCTCTTCGACCTTGGGGATCCACATGGCCGCCGTCCCTACTCCGCGATGCCGCGCTTGCGCTTCACCTGCTCCATCACCCGGGCGTACTCGACCTCCCAGGTCTTGGTGCCCTCTTGCAGGTTCTTGATCTTGTCTCGCACTTCCTTGTCGATCTCGGTGTCCTCGGACATGTGCCGCTCGAGCACCTTGCGGCACTTGCGGCGGATCACGTCGTCCTCGGAGAAGATCTCGTCGACGTGGGGCGAGCGCATGAAGATCGCGAGGAGCTGGTTCAGGATGTACGAGGCGCTCTCGACGCCCGTGCCCACGTTGCGCTGATCCGCGAGCTGCTTCTTGAAGCGCCCGAGGTCCTGCCGCGTGCCGCCCACGGCCTCGACCCGGTCCTTGGCGCGCTCGGTGAGGTCGCGCTCCATGCGCAGGTACTCCTTGAGCACCGACTCGATGTCGGCCTCGACCTCCCGAGGGTTCGAGGTCTCCATGTCTCCGTCGGTCGTGAGCACCCGGACGATGTCCATCGCGATGACCGGGATCTTGCTGCTGTAGAGTTTCATTTCGGTCCCTGACCGCATTGGCCCCGCGGCGGGCGGAACCGTATTCCCGCGGCGCCGGGGGTGTCAACGAAAGCGGTCGATGGAATCGCCGTAAATCTTCGCGCTCACGGGGCCACGGCCACGCCGCTGCGCAGCGCCTCGACCCTCGCCCTCATGCGCCGTACGAGCTCGGGGAAGCCGCGCTCCCGGATGATCCTCGTGTACGAGTCGTGGTAGGTGCTCACGAGCGACGAGCCGTTGGTGACGAGGTCGTAGACGATCCAGTCCGAGCCCCGCCGGCGCAGCTTGTACTCGATGCTCACGGGCGCCGCCCTCGCGTCGCTGCGCGAGCGCGCCGTGGTGCGCACCGACGCGGTGCCCGCGGCCTGGTCGATCGACTCGGCGTCGTAGGTCACCGCGAAGCCCTGGGTCGAGTCGAGGTTCTGCCGGTAGTTGCGCTCGATGAGCTGCCGCAAGAGGCCCACGAACTCCTGCCGCTGCTCCGCGGTGAGCGTCGCCCAGTGGGGCTCGAGCGCGAGGCGCGCGAGCTCGTCGAGGTCGAGCATCTGGTTGAGCACGCCGGTCACCTGCGCGTCGCGCCGCGCCGCCTGCGGAGACCCCGCGGGCGCCGGCATCTGGAGCAGCCGGTTCACCACGACGTGGCGCGCCTCGATCCAGCGCCGCGGGCCGCCCTGTGGCTGCGCGCCCGCCGCGCCCGCCGCCAGCGTCGCCGCCAGCATCACCGTCATCGCGATCTTCTTCATGCCTGCACCTCGGAGATGACCCTCACTGTAACGTCGCCCGCCCTCGCGCGCATTCATCGACCCGCGGGCCGCGGTCGCGCGGGCGCCGCCGCGTCGGGTGCGCCCGCGTCGGGTGCGCCCGCGTCCCCGTCGCCGAGGGCGCTGTTGAGGATGCGGTTGATCTCCTCCTCGCTCACGCCCGCGTCGTCGTCGCCCGCGCCCTCGGCGGCCGACGCGGGGCGCGCGCACGCGGGGTCGGGCGCGCCGGGCATCTCCGCGCGACCCGTGGCCTGCGCGAGCTGCGCGAGGGCGACGTTGAAGTCGTAGGTGGCCTGCAGGTGCGCGGCGCGCGCCTGGAGGTACTGCCGCAGCGGCGTGATGATCGCCGACGCCTCGCCCGTGCCCGCCTGGTACTCCTGGAAGACCGAGGTGAACCACTCGTAGCCCTCGCGCTCGGCCTCGAGCCACAGGCGCTCGCGCTCCTCGGCGCCGACGACGCGCGCGTGCACCTCGGCCACCTCGACGCCGATGCCTCCGAGCGCGAGCCGCTGCTGCGCCTCGGTCATCGCGAGCTCCTCGCGCACGCGCCGCACGCGGAACCAGTTGGCGAGCGGTTCGAAGTTCCACCGCGCGACGATCACGGCGCCCCAGTAGGCGTAGTTCTGGTTGTTGGCGGCGAAGGGGTTGAGCTGCTGGGTGATCGACGGCACCGTCGAGTACGACGCGTTGAGCCCGATCGCGAAGTCGGGCAGGAACTGCCCCCACTGGATCGCCACCGCCGCGCGCCGCGCCGCGACGCCCGCCTCGATCATCTGCACCTCGGGCCGGTGGAGGCTCGCCTCGGTGAGGTAGTGCGTGAGCGGGTGCACCGTCGCGCGGAACGGGCAGAGCGGCTCGTCGACGATGTCGACCCCCTCGCCCACGCCCGTGAGCATGCCCAGCGCGAAGATCGCCTGGTGCTCGCCCTGCTCGGCCTCGGCGCGCCTCGCCTGCGCTTCGAAGCGGTTCATGCGGAGCTGCCGGCGGTCGTTGGGGTTGTACGCGCCGGCGTCGGCGGTGCGCATCCCCTCGAGCTGGTGCTCGGCGGTGTCGAGGTAGCCGAGCGCGCGGTCGAGCAGGTACTTCGAATCGCGCGCGAGCTGCACGGCGAAGAACGCGCGGCGGACGTTCGTGCGCAGCTCGAGGCGCACCTTGGCCATCTCGTGCTCGTTGGCGCGGATGCCCGCGCGGGCCGCGTCGCGCGCCTGGCCGATGCGCCACCACGTCCACGGGGAGATGGGCACGCCCGTGTCGACCGACATGCGCGCGAGGGGCCCGTAGCCCGTCTCGAAGGGGTTCTGCGCGAAGGCGTCGGGCGAGAACGTGGGGTTGCCGCGCGCGTACGGCGCGATGCCGAAGGCGCCCGTGGCGCTGAAGTTCAAGAAGGGCGCGGCCCAGGCCTCGTCGAGCTGCGCGCGCGAGGCCGCGATCTTGTGGCGCTGGGCCTCGACGCCGGGGTACGCGCGCTCGGCGCGCGCGAGGCACTCGTCGAGCGTGAGCCGCGTCGGGCCCTGCGGCGGAGGGTCGGCGAGGCTCGGGCCCAGGGTGCCGAGCACGCCGGCGCAGAGACCACCGAGGCAGAGCATCACGAGCCGCGAGCGCACGGCGGGCGGGTGTACCAGGGCCGCGGGGCCGTGTGTAGCGGCTACCGAAGTGGTCACCGGGAAACCGCGCGCGCGTCGCTGCCGCGAGGCGTCGCCGCACACGAGAGGCACTTCGCTACGCAGCGCCCGCGCCGCACGGCGCGGAGGTTGACGGCGCGCCGTGGGAGGCACAACTGGTGCTGTAAAGACAGGGCAAGCGCAACAGCGCGAGACCGATCGGAGGACGCCATGGCGACGATGGTGGGCACGCAGCGAGACCTCACTGCGCTCCTCGAACAGATGATCCAGCTCGAGTACGACGCCCTCGAGGCGTACAAGGTCGCCGTCGAGCACCTGCAGGACGACGGCCTCCGGTGGCACCTCCAGAGCTTCATGGCCGACCACGAGCGCCACGTCGAGGAGCTGACGGCGGCGCTCACCGAGATGGGCGCCGAGGCCCCCGAGGGCCCCGACGCCAAGCAGCTCATCACCACGGCCAAGGTGTTCTTCGGCGTGCTGCTCGGCGACCGCGCGATCCTCGGCGCGATGCGCGCGAACGAGGACGACACCAACACCGCCTGCGAGCGCGCGGTGGCGCGCGTCGACACGCCGGCGCACCTGCGCAAGCTCTTCGTGCGGCACCTGGCCGACGAGCGCCGCCACCGCGACTGGCTCGAGGGGCGCATCGGGCTCCAGGCGCCCGAGGTCATCGCCACGGACTGACCGTCAGCGTCCCTGAGGCTCGCGGGACGAGGGGCGCGAGGCGCGCTGCTCGAGCCGCTCGCGGGCCTCGCTCGCGAGCCTCGCGTAGCGCTGGTGGATGCGCGTGAGCTCGGCCTCGTCGCACTCCTCGAGGTCGAGGAGCTCGTTGCTCGCCGAGCGCACCGCGCGGATCAGCTCGTCGAGCTTCAGGTGCATCGCCTCGCTGTCGCGGTTCTGCGTGTTCTGGATGAGGAACACCATCAGGAACGTGACGATCGTGGTGCCCGTGTTGATCACGAGCTGCCACGTGTCGCTGTAGCGAAACACGGGGCCCGTGGCGGCCCACACGGCGATCACCATGACCGCGAGGGCGAAGGCCATCGAGCGCCCCGCGGCGTGGGAGGTCCAGCGCGCGAAGCGCGTGAAGAGGGAGCTCTGTCGCGGCGGCGTCATGCCGTGGGAGCGAGCAACGGCCGTGCGCGGCGTGACGTCTGCACGTCGAGGCCCATGAACCCGCTCCCCCCGCGCGACTCGACCGCGCCCAGGCCGCTGCCGCCGCAGCCGACCGACCCGTACCCTCCGTCGCCGGAGGAGTCCCCGCTGCTGCCCACGGAGGACCCGCCGCAGCCGACCCCGCGCCGCCGCGAGCCGCTGCCGGGCGAGCCCCCGCGCATCGATCCGCCCGAGCCCGAGGAGCCCCCGCGGAGGCAGCCGGTGCCGGGCGAGCCGCCGCGCATCGACCCCCACGAGCCCGAGGAGGTGCCGCCCGACGAGCCGCACCTTCCGCCCGAGCCCGGCGAGCCGATGCCGCTCACCATCGCCCCGAGGGCGTAGCTCACGCCTCGTGGGTGGGCGTCGCGGGCTCGGCCTGCGGGGCCTCGGGCTCGGCGCGCGGGGCCTCGGCGGCCGCGGCTGCGTCGGGCTGCGGCGCGGCGCTCCCGCGGCCCCGCTCGGGCGAGAGGGCGCGGTCGTT
>JBDHVF010000236.1:0-10017 GCA_039809605.1 Polyangiales bacterium
GCGCATCGCGCGCCGCTCGGCGTCCGATGTCTCGGCGAGCGCGGCTTCGACGGCGCTCTCGACGGTGCCCCGGGTCGCGACGTCGAGCCGACGACCCGCCGCGGTCAGCTCCAGCGCGATGCGGCGGCGGTCCTCGGGGTCCTGCCTCCGCTTGAGCAGCCCCCGCGCTTCGAGGCGACGGGTCGTCGCCGAGACGTTCCCCGCGTCGACGTGGAGCAGCCGCGCGAGGCGCCCCGCCGTGATGCGCGGGAGGCACCCCACCACGCGGATCACCATGCGCTGCTGGGCCGTCACGCCGAGCGCCGCCTCCATGCGCATGGAGGTCTGCTCGATCGCGTGGTTGAGCGCCCAGACGTCGCGCAGGAACTCGAGGGCGGGGTTCAGCGGATGCTCGTGGGCCTTCGACGAGGTCTTCATCGCGTGGGGTCAGGTCGTGCGCGGCATGTTCTCGACAACGACGCCCGCGAGGATGAGCACGTACGCGAGCAGCCGCCCGATGAAATATAACAGCCGGCCCTCACCCGGCGAGGCCGGCGGCGCGTACACCGTGCGGTTGGTGGCCTCGCCACGGGCCAGGCCCGAGAGGCACTTCGCCCCAAAACCATTGAATATCCAATCATCGTGCCCGAAGATCGTCTCTCCCCGCGATCGGCACGGTGCTACGCCCACGGAACGCCGATGCCAGCCGCGCCGCCGTCCATGCCCCCCTCACCGCGAGTCGAGTCCACGTCGCAGAGCCCGGCCGCGCCCTCGAGGCCGCGCCTCAGCGCGCCCGGCGAAGGCGCGCGCGCCCCGAAGCGGCTGCGCGACTTGCTGCGTTTGTGGCGCCTGTACTGGCTCGGGTTGCAGCTCCGGCTGGTGCCGACCGAGCCGCAGCGGCTGTTCGCGCTCACGATGGGCATCGGCGTGGTGTGCGGCCTCGCGGCGGTGGCGTTCCACCTCTCGATCGAGGGGCTCGGGCGCGTGCTCATCGAACGATCCCTGGCCGCGCCCGGCGCCGCCGGAGCCTTCTGGACGATCGCCACGCCGACGCTGGGCGGCGCGGTCTGCGGCGCGCTGCTGACCTACGCCGTCCCGAACGCGCGAGGCAGCGGCATCCCGCAGGTGAAGGCGGCCTTCGCGCTGAACGAGGGGCGGCTGCGGTTCCGCGACTCGGTCGGCAAGTTCGTGATCGGCTCGTTGCAGATCGGGTCGGGCGCCTCGCTCGGTCGCGAGGGCCCCACGGTGCAGATCTGCGCGGGCCTCGCGAGCCTGCTCGGGCGCGCGGCCAAGGTGTCTCCGCGGAGCCTCCGCCGGCTGCTCCCCGTGGGCGCGGCGGCCGGCATCGCGGCGGCCTTCAACGCCCCCATCGCGGCCGTGACCTTCACCGTCGAGGAGGTCGTCGGCGCCCTCGACCGCAGCGTGCTCTCGGGCGTGATCGTCGCGGCCGCCCTCGCCGCCGTGATCGAGCGGAGCGTGCTCGGCGAGCACCCCGTGTTCGAGATCCCCAAGGGCTACGGCCTGAGCCACGCGTCGTCGCTCGCCATCTACGCGCTGCTCGGCCTCGCGGCGGGCCTCGTCTCGGTGGCCTTCACCGACTCGCTCCTGACGCTGCGCAGGTGGTTCCGCGGGCAGCGCGCGATCCCCGCGTGGGCGCAGCCCGGCGTGGGGGGCGCGATCACGGGCGCCCTGGCGGTCGTCGCGCTCCGATGGCTCCGCAGCGGGGGCGTGACCGGCGGCGGGTACCCGACGCTCGCGCACGCGCTCGCGGGCGAGCTCCCGGTCTGGGTGATGCTCGCGCTCTGCGCGATGAAGGTCGTCGCCACGGTCGCCTCGTACGGCAGCGGCGGCGCGGGCGGCATCTTCGCCCCGTCGCTCTTCATCGGGGGCATGCTAGGCGGCGCCTTCGGCGCGCTCGACGTGCGGCTGTTCGGGCACGCCGACGACGCGATCGGCGCCTTCGCGCTCGTGGGCATGGGCGCGGCCTTCTCGGGCATCGTGCGCGCCCCCCTCACCTCGGTGCTCATCATCATCGAGATGACCAGCGGCTACTCGCTCATCCTCCCGCTGATGATCGCGAACATGTCGTCGTACGTGCTCGCGCGCGCCCTCCGGCCGACGCCCGTCTACGAGGCGCTGCTCGAGCAGGACGGCATCGAGCTACACGACCGCGCGCTCGCCGAGGAGCTCGAGGGCGTGCCCCTGAGCGAGGTCGTGACGCGCGACGCGCCCTTCGTGTCGTTCCGCCCGACCTCGACCGCGCGCGAGCTCGCGCGGAGCCGCGGCGCGCAGGAGGTCTTCCCCGTCGTCGACCCGTCGGGCGGGGTCGTCGGGCTCGTCACCGACGAGGAGCTCAAGCTCCTCGCGGACGAGCCGACCCTCGACGCGCTGGTGAACGCGGCGGACGTGATGCGCCCGCCGGTCGCGCTCGGCCTGCACGACGACCTCCACGCCGCCCTCTCCGTGATGCTCCGCCACAGGCTGCCGCAGCTCCCCGTGATCGCCGAGGACGGCGGGGTCGCGGGCCTCGTCGACGAGGCCACGATCGCCAGGGCGTACCTGCGATGGCGAAAGGCCCACGGCGACTGAGCGCCGAGACCGAAGGCTCGTTCGAGCGACGCGATGAATTGCCCCACGACGGAGCGCCTGCCAGGATGACGACCGACTCACAGCGCGGTGACGAAGGCGGCGCGGGCGTCCCCGTGCGCTGGCGCGGGGCCGTCGCCCGCGCGCTCGGCGTCGACGCCGCGAGGCGCGAGCGCGTCGTGACGGCGATGCTCGAGCGCCACGCCCGCGAGGCGGTCCACTACTGGCTCCAGCTCCTTCTGGCGATGGGCATCGCGACGATGGGCCTCGTGCTCAACAGCACCGCCGTCGTCATCGGCGCGATGCTGATCTCGCCGCTCATGGGCCCGATCGTCGAGCTCGGCATGGGCCTCGTCGCGGGCTCCGCGTTCCTCGCGCTCCGCGCGGCCGTGAGGGTCTTCGGGAGCGTGGCCGCGGTCGTGACCGGCGCCGCGGCGGTCACGCTCGCCCTGCCCTTCCACGAGGTCACGGGCGAGATCGCGGCCCGCACGGCGCCCACGCTCCTCGACCTGCTCGTGGCCGTCCTCTGCGCGCTCGTCGCGGCCTTCACCGCGGTGCGCGACGGCTCCGACGCGACCGCCGCCGCCGCGGGCACCGCCATCGGCATCGCGCTCGTGCCGCCGCTCTGCGTGACCGGCTACGGCGTCGGCACGGGGCACGGGCACGTGGCCCGCGGCGCCTCGCTCCTGTTCACCGCGAACCTCTCGGCGATCGTGCTCTTCGCGGCGCTCGTCTTCCTGCTCCTCGGCTTCGAGACGACCCCGATCCGGTCCCTCGAGGATCGGGTGCTGACCGGAGAGCGCGCGGCCCGCCGGATGGAACGCGTGGCGAGCGCCCTGCGGAGGGTCTTCGGCGCGCGGTACGGCTGGGCGCTGAGGCTGTCCATGCCCGTCGTGCTGCTGGTCGCGGTCTACGTGCCGCTCCGCGGGGCGCTCGAGGAGGTCGCGTGGCAGGTGCGCGTCCGCGCGGCGGTCATGGGTCTGCTGCGCGACTCGGCGATCAGCCGCAACGCCGTGCGCTCGTACGTCGCGGTCGAGCGCCACGCGGTCGACGTTCGGCTCATCGTGGTGTCGAGCCCCGAGAAGGCGTCGTCGCTGGAGCGCGACCTGCGCGCCCACATCGCCCGGCTCTCGGGCGTCGATCCCTCGGTCGACGTCATCGCGGTGCCAGATTTCAGCGCGCTGCGGCAGACCGTCATCTCGCTCGAACAGCCCTCGCTGCCCCCGGAGCCGCCGCGACCGCCCGACCTCGACGACCTCAGGAGCCGCGTCGAGCGCGGCCTGGTCGACCTCTGGCCGCGAAGCGCGACCGGGCCGGTGCTCTCATGGAGGCTGGCGTTCCCCCGGCAGCAGCGCCCGCGCATCGAGATCGTGCACGCGGGCCCGCCCGTCGGCGCGGCCACCGAGTCGCTGCTGGCGCGCGCGTTCGAGACCGAGCGAGGGCTCACGCTTTCGGTGACGACGACCGCCGTCGCGACGCTCCCCGTGGAGGCCGCGGCAACGGAGGGCGCGCGGTGGCTCCCTTCGCTCGTGCGCGCGGTCGATGTCGCCGGCCGTCACGATGCGCTCTTCGTGTGCGCGTCGGTGCCCGCCGATGACCCCGCCGCGGCGCCCGGGCGCGCCGAGCTCGTCGCGGCGGTGCGAGGCGAGCTCGCCCTGCTACCGCCAGCACGCTCGAGGCTCGCGACCGCGGATCGCTGGTCGGTGCGGATCTCCGTCGAGCCCTGCCCGGCGCTCTCCTCCGAGGGCGCTGACGGCGGCGCCGATGCGGGCGACGCCGCCGCGCGTGATGGGCCGTGAGGAGCATCTTCGCGCCGGCGGGCCTCGCGCCCTTCGCACCGTCGCGCTCAGGCCGCGCTCGGGGCGCGCGCGCGCGCACCGTCGGCCGCCCCCCGAGGCAGCCACCGCGCGAGCGCGTCGCGCAGACCGACGGCGGTGATGGGCTTGGAGAGGTAGTCGTCCATGCCCGCGCCGAGGCACAGCTCGCGGTCACCTCCGAGCGCGTTGGCCGTCATCGCGACGATGGGCGTGCGGGCGGCGCCGCGGCGCTCGCGCTCGCGGAGCGCGCGGGCGGCCTCGTAGCCGTCCATCTCGGGCATCTGGCAGTCCATGAAGATCAGGTCGTAGGCGCCCCGCGCCGCGGCCTCGACGGCCTCGACCCCGTTGGCGGCCACGTCGACGCGGCAGCCCTGCCGCTCGAGCATCAGCGCGATCACCCGCTGGTTGACGACGTTGTCCTCGACGACGAGCACGCGCGTCGGCGCGCCCTCGATGCGCCGCGGCGCCGCGACCTGTCGAGGGGCGTGCAGCGAGAGCCTCGCGCGCGCGCCGGCCTCCTCGTGACCCAGGGCGGCGGGGGGCCGGAACCTCGTGGTGAACCAGAACGTGCTGCCGCGCCCCGGCCGGCTCTCGCCCCCCAGCTCGCCGCCCATGAGGGTCGCGAGGCGCCGGCAGATCGCGAGGCCGAGGCCCGTGCCCCCGTAGCGTCGGGTCGTCGAGGCGTCGGCCTGCGTGAACGGCTGAAAGAGCCGCGCGAACGCCTCGGGGCCGACGCCGATCCCGGTGTCGGTCACGGTGAAGCGCAGGAGCGGCCCCGCGCTCCCCGCGGCGCCCACGGGCTCGACGCGCAGCGAGACCTCGCCCTCCTCGGTGAACTTCACGGCGTTGCCCACGAGGTTGAGGAGCACCTGGCGCAGCCGCGCGGGGTCTCCTCGCAGGCGCGTCGGCGCGTCGACCGAGGCGCGCACCACGAGCTCGAGCCGCTTGCGCGCCGCGGCCTCGCCGAACATCGCCGCGACGTCGTCGAGCACGTCGCGCAGGTCGAAGTCGACCTCTTCGAGCGCCAGGCAGCCCGCGTCGATCTTCGTGTAGTCGAGGATGTTGTTGATGAGCGCGAGGAGCGCCTCGCCCGACCGCCGCGCCGTTTCGGCGAACTCGCGCTGCTCGGCCGAGAGGGGCGTGTCGAGCAGCAGGCCCGTCATGCCGATGACCGCGTTCATCGGCGTGCGGATCTCGTGGCTCATCACCGCGAGGAAGTCGCTCTTGACGCGCGCGGCCGCCTGCGCGGCGTCGCGGGCGCGCTCGGCGTCGGCGAGCGCGCGCCGGTGCAGGCGCTCGTAGAGAAAGGCCACGCCGCCGAAGAAGATCGCGCCCGTGGTGAGGTTGCCGAGGTTCGCGGCCACCACGTCGCCAGAGTCATACGCCGGCGAGAAGGCGTGCCCGCGCGAGTACGCGACGGCGAGCGCGGCGTTGAACGCGATGAGCAGCGCGCTCGTGCCGAGGGACCACCGCGCGCCGAGCAGCATGGCGGCCTGCAGCGGGAGCGCCGACTCCCAGTGCAGCGCGACGCTCTCGAGGCCGCCGTGCCAGCACGCGAGCACCATCGTCTGGAGGGTGTTGGCGGCCAGCATCAGCGCGCCCGCGGCGCGCGGCGACCCCGAGGCGCGCAGCACGAAGGGCGCCGACGCGAAGACCGCCGCGCCGCCGGTCAGCACCCACACGACGTCGCGCGCCCCCCGCGGCTCGCTGAAGAGAACGGTCGCCGTCCCCCACGCGTTGACCGCGATGAAGAACGCGGAGAGCACGACGACCAGCCTCGCGCGGCGCGCGTCGTCGTCTTGGATCGTAGGCGGGATGAACCGGTCGGCGTAGGTGAAGAGGCGGGTCGGGAGGGACGCACGGGGGGAGGGCGTTGGTGGCATCGACACGTTCAACGGCCCACCGGGGCCGGGGCTTGACGCTCCGCGCGGCGTTCCCCGATGGGCGCCGAGCGGCGCGTCCGTGCCCGGTGCGGGTTGCGCCGGCGCCACGGTGCGCCCGCCCCCGCGCGATCGCCGCGCGCGTCTACTCCGGAGGCAGCTTCGCGAGAAACGCCTCGGCCCACGCCCGCAGGGCCTCGACCTCGCCGCGCACGGCCTCTCGCGCGTCGCCGTCGGCGCCCTTGAGCACCGAGAGCGCGCGGCGCTGGTAGGCGCTCGCCGTCACCCGCTCGCGAAAGCCGCGCACGTGCGCCGCGATCCTGGGCGCGGTGAGCCGCATCTCGCGCGACTCGCCCTGCTCGGCGAGCAGCGAGCCGACGTACTCGCGCGTGGCGCGCTGCGTGAGCTTCATGGCCGTGACGTGGCGGGCGGCCTTGCGCATCAGGGACTCGTCGCCGAGCGGCAGGAGCAGCTCCTTGCGGCCCGGCTCGAGCGCGCGCCACGCCTCGTCGGTGATGCGCTTGTCGTGCGCGGCGATGTGCAGCGCGACGTAGAGCAGCTTCTCGCTGATGCGCAGCGTGGGGCCGCCCGCGCGCGCGAGGAGCTCGCGCCACACGGAGTTGTCGCGCCGGCCCGCGAGGGCGGCGGCCGCGTCGTCGTCGAACACCTGCACCAGGAGCCAGCGGCCGAAGCCCACGAGGGCGTCTTCCATCACGTTGCGGGTCTCCTCGGCGCGCCGCAGCGCCTCGGAGAGCAGCCTGCGCTGCGCGGCGTCGAGCGTGTCGGGGGCCGCGCGGGCCTCGGGCTCCGCGGGGGCGACGCGCGCCAGCGCCTTGTTCTTGCCGCCGGGCCTCTTCGCGGATGCTCGCCTCGTGCTCATCGGGAGCCACGGTACACCGCGCAGCCTGCGCGGAGCCACGGCCCTGACCCGCGGCTTCGCGGGCGTGTGCGCGACCCGCACACCCGCCCGCCGCATCGCCGACGGGCGCTCGAAGACTACGGCGCCGTAGTCTTCAGTGAGGCTGCAATCACCCGCCTCGCGGCACACCCCCTCTTCGACGACCCGGAGCAGCGCACCTGATGACCGCGTCGTGGCCGTCGGTCGTCAGGCCGCGGCGCCGGCGAGGGCCGCGGGGCGAGCGCGCTCGGACGGCGCCATTCGGCGCGCGAGCAGGCGGTCGAGCGAGAGGGCGCCCGCGCCCCAGACCGTGAGCGGCACCGCGATGGCGAGCACGAGCAGGTGGTACTCGAAGCCCTCGCCGGGCTGCTGGCCCGTCCAGTTCATGAAGAAGCCGTTGTGCAGGTGGGCCATGGCGACCGCGCCCAGCATCGTCGCCGACAGGCCGAAGGCCGCGAGGCGCGTGCCGAGCCCGGCGACGAGCGCGAGCGCGCCCAGCGACTCGGCCATGATCACCAGAAAGGCCAGCGGCGCGGGCACGTGGAGCGTCTGCGTGAAGAAGCCCATCGTGCCCGAGAAGCCGTGGCCGCCGAACCAGCCGAGGAGCTTCTGCGCGCCGTGGGGGAGCATCACGGCGCCGAGCGCGACGCGCGCGGCGAGCGCGAAGCGGGAGTCGTCGGTCGAGAGGAGGCGTTGCGCGAGGTTCATGGTGTCGTCGGTCCTTTCGCAGGGAGTTGTGCGCCTCGCGCCGGGCTTCCGGTAGGCGCCGCCCGGGCATAGGATCGTTTCCCGTGAGGAAACAATCGACGTCGCTCGACGACCTGGGGCACATGGCGGTGTTCGTGCGCGTGGTCGAGGCGCGGTCGTTCTCCGCGGCGGCCCGCGCGCTCGGCACCACCACGTCGGCCGTGAGCAAGCGCGTGGCGCGCCTCGAGGAGCGCCTGGGCGTGCGCCTGCTCGCGCGCACGACCCGCCGCGTGTCGCTCACCGAGCCGGGGGCGAGCCTCTACGAGCGGGCCTCGCGCATCCTGCGCGACATCGAGAGCGCCGAGGTCGAGGTGTCGCGCTACTCCGCCGAGCCCCGCGGCACCCTGCGCGTGAGCGCGCCCACGGCGCTCGCCGAGGCGCGGGTCGTTCCGCACCTCGGGCGCCTCCTCGATCGGCACCCCGCGGTGTCGGTGGAGCTGTCGGTCTCCGACCGCTTCGTCGACCTCGTGGCCGAGCGCTACGACGTCGCCCTGCGCGTCGGCGCCGTCGAGGCCGAGGGCCTCGTGGTGCGCCGCCTCGGCGAGGAGCCCGCCGTCGTCGTCGCCTCGCCCGACTACCTCGCGCGCCGCGGCACGCCCGGCGAGCCCGACGACCTCATGCAGCACGACTGCCTGCGCTACACGCTCGCCTCGCCCCGCGCGGAGTGGCGCTTCACGGTGCGCCGCCGCGAGCGCGTGATCCCCGTCGCGGGGCGCTTCGCGAGCGACCACGGCGGCGCGATCCGCATCGCGGCGCTGGCGGGCCTCGGCCTCGCGTGGATGCCTCGCTTTCTCGTCGAAGACGACCTGCGCGGGGGCCGGCTGGTGCACGTGCTCGCGCGCTGGGAGACGCGCACGTACCCGCTCCAGGCCGTGCTCCCGCCGGGCCGCCAGCACCCGCCCAAGGTGCGCGCGTTCGTCGACTTTCTCGTCGAGACGCTGCGCAGGCCCCGCGCCGACGCGCCCTGACGCCCGTTCGAGCGAGACGCGACGCTACCGCGCCGCGGCGGCGAGCACGGGGTCGGCGCCGTCGAAGATCACGGCCTCCTGGTTCGTGACGCGGGCGAAGTGCGGCAGCGGGCTCGCGCGCAGCTCGGCGCGCTCGACGACGAGGCCGGGGTCGGTGCGCGCGGCGTGGCGCGGCGGGAGCTTCTCGATCTCGTCGGCGGTGAACGGGCGCTGCACCCGGCGGCGCTGCACCATCGTGCCGCGGCGAAAGCCCTCGGGCATCGCCTCCCACGGCGCGCCCGCGGCGGAGAGCATCGCGCGCAGCGCGCCGGTGTCTTTGCGGTCGGTCTCGCGGTGCGAGAAGCGCGCCCGCGCGGCCATCGCCACGGAGTTGCGCGTGGCGTCGAGCGCGCGCCAGAGCACCACCTCGCACGCGACCTCGCGCGACGGCACCGCCCACACCCGCGCGTCGAAGCTCGGGAGCCGGTCGACCGCGCGCTGCGCGGCCTTCTCGGGCAGCGCGCCGGGCAGCAGGAGGTTGAACACGCCCGTCGCCAGCGCCGCGAGCTGCGACACGGTCTTCTGCACGCGGCCGTCGAACCAGAGCATCGACCCCTCGCCCTCGGCGTGCAGCACCAGCGTGATCTCGTCGGACTGCGTGTAGCCGAAGCGCGCGCTGGTCTCGTGCACGAGCGCGCGGGTCGTGTCGACCATGAGCGCCGAGAGCCGCGGGTCGAAGGGGCGCGCGAGGTCGCGCGTCCACTGGCTGAACGAGCGGCCGTCGATGCGCGCGAGCACGACCGCGCCGCGCTCGAAGCGCCGCCCGGCCTCGACGGACTCGAGGGCCTTCATCCGATCGCCGAGGGGGTCTTCCATGGCCGCGCGAGATGACACGCGGCGCGGCGGCGCGCTACTCGACGCGCGCCGAAATCGCCGCGAACTCGGCGGTGAGGGTAAAGCGTCTCAACGCTGGGAACCTGTGCTCTCGATCTCGTCTGACTCCTCTGCCCCCGAGGCCGGGGTTGGGGGCATCGGCGGCGAAATAGGGCGCAAACGGCATGCAGGAAGGCATCTCGCGCACGCCGGGGTTCGGGGGCGTTGGCCCCCTCACCCCGGGCTACCGAAGGGGGTCGCCCCGTGGAGGGGCTCCAGAACGTTGGCGC
>JBDHVF010000237.1:0-9998 GCA_039809605.1 Polyangiales bacterium
TCGAGCATCGCGAGGGCGTCGACCTGCGCGACGCCCGTGCCCGAGCGCGCGTCGACCACGACGGCGTCGATGGGGCGCGCGGTGAGCCAGCGCAGGGCGCGCGCAGGGTCGCGCTCGAGGATGAACCCGAGCGCTTCGTCGCTTTGCGGCAGGGTGAGCTGCACCTCGGCGTCGCCGACGCGGCGCGCGGTTCCGAGGGCCAGGAGCGGAGCGAGGGAGGTGCCGACGTAGAGAATGGAGTGCATGCCTCGGCGAGCGCGCGCGGCGATACCTCAGCGCCGTGGTGCGAGCGAGGCGGAGGGTAGCGCCCCGGCGAAAGGCTCCGCAAGCCGGTGGCGCGGGCCGCGGAGCGCGTGACGCGCGTCGGGCATCGAAGGCAATGTCCACCCCACGCGCGCGCGGGTCCGTGCGTCGCGGTGCCCGTCGAGCGCCCGCCCGTGCCGTCCACCCCACGCGCGCGCGGGTCCGTGATACGGTCCGTGCCCGGCGTCGACGCCCCAGGTGCCCGTTGATCGACCTCAAGGAACTCAAGCGCAACCTCGTGATCGCGGGCCTGGAGGTCTTCCGCACCCGCGGCGACGAGGTGCACCTCGCCGAGCGGCAGAACGTTCAGCTCATGGAGGCGGGCGTGCGCGTGCGCGGCGGCGCGGCGCCCTGCGTGACCGTGGTGGTGCGCGCGCAGCGCAACGACGCGCCCGCGCTCGCGCCCGAGGCGATGCTCGACGCCGTGCGCGCGCGCTCGGCGCCGCTGCGCGACGCGGGCTACGCCGAGGTCTCGTCGGGCGCGCGAGAGATCCGCTCGGTGAGCGACCCCTCGCAGCTCCTCGACGTGTGGTTCGAAGTGGTCTGGCAGCGCGCGGTCTCGACGCAGGAAGAAGCCGTCGCCGAGGCCCGGCGCTGCATGAGCGCCGAGCGCTACGTCGTGCCGTAGCGCGGGGGGGGCCTCGCTACGCCTCGCGGGCGAGGTCGGAGTCGGTCGCGGCGGGGGGAGGCACGGTCTGCGACGCGGGCCGGAGCTCCATGAGCCGCACGCCGAGGCGCGCGAGGCGCGTCTGGAGCCGCTCCATGTCGGCGTCGGGCCGCACGAGGAGGGCGTCGCCGGCGTCGACGTCGACGAGCATGCGGCGCACCGAGGGGTCGGCGCGCAGCTCCGCGCGCACCGCGGGGTCGTCGGTGAGGATCACCCCCGAGGCCGCGACGAAGGCCGCCTCGCGCGAGTCCGAGAGGCCCGTGACGAGCTCCGCGGCCGCGGCGGGGAAGGGCGGCGCGAGGCCCACCGCGCGCAGCCGCGCGTCGACCTGCTGGCCCGTGAGCCCGCGCGCCCGGCCGCGGGTGAGCGCCGCGGCGCCGAGCGAGAACACCAGCGAGCCGGGCGCGGGCTCGGGCTTGAGGTGGTCGAACTCGCCGAAGTCCGCGAGGTCGGCCAGCGCGTGCACCCACACCGACGCGGGCACGTCGAGCGAGGTGCGCGACACGGCGGGCTTCGAGTCCTTCACGGCCAGGGGGCGCATCTCCGTGCCGCCGGGCGCGACCCGGCCCACGAGGCGCACGGCCGTCCCGTCGTCGGCCACGTCGACCGCGCCGAGCACGGGGAACGACTGCGTGAGCATCTCGCGGTAGGCGTCTTCGAGCGCGCCCTTGAACACCCCGGGGCGCTCGCGCATCGCGCGCTCGTGGAGGCGCTGCACGGCCGCGTGCCTCGGGTCCGTCGCGGCGTACTCGAGCACCGCGTCGAGGGTGGCCCAGCGCTCCTTGGCGACGACCTCGAGCGCGTCGAGGATCACCCGCCGCGCGGGCACCACCGCCGTCGTCGCGCGCGCCACGATGCCCGAGCGCATCACCTCGGGCTCGACGCGGGTCTCGTCCCACGCGCCGCCGTGGATGTACGTCTTCCAGAGCGTCGCGCCGACCTCGCCGACGCGGAGCTGGAGCGAGCCCACGGCCGCCGCGAGGGGCGTCGCCAGGCGGCCGAAGCCCGCGGCGCGCGCCAGCGCGAGGAGCATCGCGACGGCCTCCTCGCGGTCGCCGAGGCGCTCGGCCACGCGCTTGATGGCCGCGCGCGGCACGGCGATGTCGGGGCGCACGGGCACCTCCCACGTGCGCAGCATCGCGAGCGCGGCCACCACCGCGAGCGACGGGTCGCGCGCGTAGCGGGCGCGCAGCGGGAGGTGGTCCTCGGCGCGCACCGCGGCCTGGATCGACGCCTGCCGCGCGGCGCGCTCGGCCTGCCGCGGCGCGCCCACGATGCGGGCCACCTCGGAGGGCACCACGAAGCGCTCGACGCCGAGCTGAAAGAGCAGCCCCCTGCGCTGGAGCATGTAGGGCGCGCCGCGCTTGGGCACCGCGATGCCCGACTGCGTGCGGTAGAGCCCGGGGGCCTGATCGAGCGCCAGGAGCTCCTCGGTGTTGACCTCACCGCCCACGCGCTCGATCGCGTCGAGCAGGCGCGCCTCGGCGCCCGGCAGCTCGGCCACCTGCTTCTCGAGCCAGCCCGCGGTCGAGAGGGCCTCCCAACACTCCTGCAGGGCCATCGGGCCCGTGACCCCCAGCGGCTTGCCGAGCACCTGCGTCACCATGGGCCCCACGATCTCGGGGTCGATCATGCTGAAGCACGCGCGGAGGCTCTGCGGGTCTTCGCCCTCGCCCACGGGCACCTGAACGAGGAACGCCGACGGGAGCACCAGCGTCGTGGCCACCAGCCTCGGGCCCGACGTCGCCGTCGCCGCGCGCACGCCCTTGCCCTTCGCCGCCGCGGGGGCGGGCGGCGCCGTCGGGCGATACGCGATGCCCAGGTCGCACAGCAGCCGCGCGCCCGGGTCGTTCGCGCCGCCCGGCAGCGCGCCCCCGGCCACCGCGAGGCGCTGCAGGAGCTGCCGCACGTCGGCGGGAAACTTCGAGTGACGCAGGTCGGTCTCGGCCACGAGCGCGCGCGCGGTCTGCTCGATCTCGTCGAGGCGCTTCTTGGGGTCGACGCGGATCCCGCGGCGGGCCCGCAGGGCCTCACGTTCCTGGGCCGAGAGCATTTCGAGGGCGGTTTGAAGGCGCATCGTCTGGGTTGCTGTCCGTCAGCGCTCCCTCCGCCGGCGATCGTCGTGGGCCCGGCGGCGGGACAATGGGGGTTGGGTCACCGTTTGCGACGCGCCAGCCGCTCGGCCCTGCGGGCGCTGGCGTCGCTCATCCGTCGTTCGTCGTCTTCGTTCTCGGGGCGCAGCGGCGGCACCTCGCGGCGGTTGCCCGCGGAGTCGATCGCTACGAAGGTGAACCGCGCCTCGACGCAGCGCCAGCGCTGCCCCGTCGAAGGGGACTCGCCCGACACCACCACCTCGACCTCCATCGAGGTGTGAAAGGCCGCGTTCACCCGCGCCTCGATCACCACCGTGTCGCCGATGTTGATCGGGCTGTCGAACTGAAGGTCATCGATCGCGGCGGTCACCGTCGTGCCGCCCGAGTGCCGCATGGAGCATATGCCCCCGCACATGTCCGACCAGGCCATCACCTGGCCGCCGAACGCCTTGCCAAGCGCGTTCGCGTGCTCGGGGAACACGATCTGCGTCATCGTCGTCTTCGACGCGCTCGGGGGCTTCGCAGCCAGCGCACTCACCGCTCACTCCGTTCCGTGCGGTCGCGGCGACGCGACCAAGCCATGATACTGCCACCTTCCGCGCCTCGGGAGAAGCGCTCGGGTGCGAGACAACCCGAAGCCCGTACGGATCGTCCGGGCAACGGACCGTTCATGCGAGCGCAACGCGGCGCAGGGGCGCGAAATCTCGGCCCCCGCCGCGGCGGAGACGATCGCTCCGAGCGGGCTTCGAGGTACGGGTTTTCCCGCCGCGGGTCATCGCCCCCGGAGGCGGTCGATGAGTGAGCGCGCCGCGCGGTAGGGGTCGGTGCGCCGCTCGAGCAGCGCCCTGGCCTCGTCTTCGAAAGCCCCCGCGAGCTCGGCGCGGGCCTCGTCGAGCAGCATGTCGGCGAAGACCACCCGCAGCTCGTCGCGCGCGCGCTCGGCCCTTCGCGCCGCGCCGAGCGTCGACGTGGCCTCCCACGCGCGGTGCCTCGCGATGGCGTCGGCGAGCGCGGCGACCCCGTCGCCCCGCGACGCCACCGTCTTCACGATGGGCACCAGCCACTCGCCGGCCTTCGCGCGGTGCTCGGCGCGCGCGAGGTCGAACCTGCCCGCCGCGTGGCCGCGCGAGTGCGCGCCGGCCGACACGAGCTCGTGCCCGAGCGCGATCATCATCTCGAGGTCGCGCACGGTCGCGTCGGCGCCGTCGCGGTCGGCCTTGTTCACGCAGAACACGTCGGCCACCTCGAGGATGCCCGCCTTGATGGCCTGCACCTCGTCGCCGAGGCCCGGCGCCATGACCACCACGGTGGTGTGCGCGAGGCGCGCGATCTCGAGCTCGTCTTGCCCCACGCCCACGGTCTCGACCAGGATGACCTTGGCGCCCCACGCGTCGAGCACGCGCGTGGCGTCGGCGGTGCTGCGCGAGAGGCCCCCGAGCTGCCCCCGCGTCGCCATCGAGCGGATGAACACCTCGCGGTCGAGCGCGTGCCGCTGCATGCGGATGCGGTCGCCCAGGATGGCCCCGCCCGTGTACGGCGACGACGGGTCGACGGCCACCACGGCCACGCGCAGCCCCTCGCGGCGGTAGTGCGCGACGAGCTGATCGGTGAGCGTGCTCTTGCCCGCGCCGGGGTTGCCCGTGATGCCGACCACGTACGCGCCGCCGGTGTGCGGGTGCAGGTCCGAGAGCGCCTCGAGCCACCCCCCCGCCCGGTCGTCGATGTCGCGGAGCAGGCGCGCCGTCGCGCGCACGTCGCCCTGAAGAACCTTCTCTGCAAGCGGGTGCATCGGGATCGCGGGGTCATACCACAACCGCGCGCGCGCCCCTCGCGCCTCGACACCGCGGGGGCCGTTGGGGTCTACTACCCCCACGATGGCGAAGGACTCGGAGGAGAAGGTCCCCGGAAGGCTCGTGCGCACGCTCAAGACGGGCTGGATGGGCAGCGCCGTCGCGTCGAGCTACCTCGGGGGCAAGCTCCTCGACCGCTTCCGCGCCGACGCGGGCCGCGCCGAGGCCGAGCTCCAGCGCCACGTGCAGAACGCGCGGCGCATCGCGGGCACCATGAGGGAGCTCCGGGGCCCGCTCATGAAGGTCGGCCAGCTCCTCTCGACGCACGCCGAGGCGCTGCCGGGCGAGTACGGCGAGATCCTGCGCTCGCTCCAGTCGAGCGCGCCGCCCATGAGCTACGCCACCATCCGCGACGTGATCGTGAGGGACCTCGGCGCGCCGCCCGAGGCGCTCTTCAAGACCTTCTCGCGCGAGGCCATGGCCGCCGCGTCGCTCGGCCAGGTGCACCGCGCCACGCTGCCCGACGGCACCGACGTGGCGGTGAAGGTTCAGTACCCCGGCGCCGACGCGTCGGTCGACGGAGACCTCAAGAACCTCAAGCTCGGCGCCGCGATGGTGAAGAAGCTCCTGGCCGACGTGGTCGGCAACGAGCGCCTCGACTTCACCCCCGTCGCCGAGGAGATCGCCGAGCACCTCGCGCAGGAGACCGACTACTGCCGCGAGGCCTACAACGCCCGGCTCCTCGCGACGCTCTTCGAGGGCGTCGACTGGATCGTGATCCCGCGCGTGCACCCGGAGTTCTCGGGCCTGCGCGTGATCACCTACGACTACCTCGACGGCGACGACCTCGGCGCCGCGCTCAAGCACGGCGACCTCGCGCGGCGCGAGCTCATCGTGCGACGTCTCTCCGACGCGTTCTGGTTCCAGGTGACGCGCGGCGGGGTGCTGCACGCCGACCCCCACCCGGGCAACTACCGCATCCTGCCCGACGGGCGCCTGGGCCTGCTCGACTTCGGGTGCGTGAAGATCTTCGACGAGGAGCGCTTCCTCAAGCCCTTCATCGAGATGGTGATCTCTCGCCTCTCGGGCGACAGCGAGCGCTTCAAAGACGCCATGTGCGCCCTCGGCCTCCTGCACGACCGCGACGACGCCCGCGAGATGGCCGACATGCTCCGCATCGCCGACTACTTCTCCACGGGCATCCTGCGCGACGAGGAGTTCGACTTCACCACGTTCAGCTACGTGCGCGCGGCCAAGGAGCTCGTGCTCTACTTCCTGCAGGCGCGGCGCGTGCCCCCGTCGCAGCGCGACTTCATCTTCCTCACGCGCGTGGTGCTCGGCTACTACGAGTACTTCTCGCGGGCCCGCGCGCGGACGAACTTTCGCCGCCTCGTCGAGCCCTGGATCGAGGGCGGGTGGCGCGGCCGCGCGATCGAGATCCCCCCCTACGGAGAGTGAGGTGCCGCATGCGGCGGACCCTGATCGTCGGCGACGTCCACGGGTGCGCGCGGGAGCTCGACGACCTGCTCGACGCCGTGCGCTTCGACCCCTCGGCCGACCGCCTCGTGCTCGTGGGCGACCTCGTCGCGCGCGGGCCCGACTCGCGCGGCGTCGTCGAGCGCGTCGAGAGCTACCGCGGGGCCTTCGTGCGCGGCAACCACGACGAGAAGGTGCTCGCGTGGTGGCGCGTCGCGCGCGCGCAGGGTGAGCGCGCCGCCGACGCCGCGGTGCGCCTCTCGGAGCGGCACCGCGCCGTGGTCGAGGCCCTCGGCGAGGAGCACTTCGCGCGCATGAACGCCGCCCCCCTGGTGATGCCCCTGCCCGAGCACGGGCTCACGGTCGTGCACGCGGGCGTCGACCCTCGGAAGGAGCCCGAGGCGTCGAGCGAAGAGGTGCTCCTCACGGTGCGCTCCATCGACGACGGGGGTGAGCCCACGCGCAGGCTCCTCGCGACGCCGTGGGCGCGCGCGTGGCGCGGCCCGCGCCAGCTCGTGTTCGGCCACGACGCGCGAAGGAACCTCCAGCTCGAGCCCTTCGCCACGGGCCTCGACACGGGCTGCTGCTACGGGCGCCGGCTCACGGCGCTGCTGCTCCGCGAGGGCGAGGCGCTGCCTGCGGACCTCGACGAGCGGCGCAAGCGCCTCGTGTCGGTGCCCGCGCGCGAGGTCTACTGCTCTCCGGGCACGGGCGACGGCCCGGAGTAGCGCCTCACCCCGCGACGAGGAGGCCCCGCGCGAGCGACTCGCGCACGAACCCGAGCACCTGCTGGCGCACGCGCGCGGGCGTCGAGCCGCACGCCTCGGCGAAGCCCTCGACCGCGGCGCCCACCGTGTCGGCCCCGTCGAGCAGGCCCAGCAGCACCCACGTCGACTCGCTCAGCTCTCGGTCTGCGTACGCGACCTTCGGGAAGCGCACCACCCACCGCGGCTCGATCGACGAGTCGGGGCGCGGCCGCTCCTCGACGTAGACCCCGCCGGGGTTGGCGCGCACCTTCGTCGCGACGAGCGCGCCGTCGTCGCGCGTGGCGAGGGCGAGCGCCGCGCGCAGCTCCGCGAGCGCGTCGCCGTCGAAGCCCCGGAGGCCGTTGACCGGCAGCGTGATGGTGTAGCTCGCCCCGCCCGCGCCGTCGGCGGGCGCCGAGACCACCGCGAGCGCGTGGGTGAACTCTTCGATGCCCATGGCGCGCAGGTGCGCGCGGTAGCGCAGCGCGGTCTCGCGCCACAGGTCGCCGAGCGTCGGGTCGGCGAGCGACGCGTACGCGAGGCTGAAGGCGTCGGGGCCGTGCCCCTTCGCAGCGAGCACCAGCAGGTCGAGGGGCGCGCGCCCCATGGCCTCTCGCAGCCGCGCGTGAAGGGGCGCGCCGGGGCGCACCGCGGACTCGAGCAGCACCAGCGCCGCGCCGCCGGGCGCGAGGTGCGGGGCGAGGCCCGCGAAGAGGCGCATCACGAGCTCGTCGCCCATCGGGCCGCCGTGCGCGAAGGTCGACGCGGCCACGTCGGGCGGGCGCGCGATGAACGCCGGCTGCGCCGCCACGAGGTCGAAGCGCTCGCCGGCGACGGCGTCGAAGAGGTCGCTCACCTCGAAGCGCGCGGCGAGGCCGTTGAGCCGCGCGTTGAAGCGCGCGAGCGCGACCGCGCGCGGGGAGATGTCGACGCCCACGGCCTCCTCCGCGCCGCGCAGGGCGGCGAGGAGCGCGAGGGTGCCCGCGCCGCAGCACACGTCGAGCACCCGCGCGGGCGACCGCTTCGGCAGCGCGAGCCCCAGGCGGTGCGTGGTGGGCCCGGCGCCCATGACGGCGTCCTCGCCGCGCTTGAGGTCGTCGCAGAGCACCCAGAGGCCGAGCAGGGGTGTGAGCTCGAAGGGGCAGCGCATCGCGTCGCCGTCGCGCTCGACGACGCCCGCGCGCTCGAGCGACGCCACGAGCGCGGCGCCGAGGGCGGCCTCGACGCGCGCCGCGGGCACGGCCGCGTCGTACGAGAAGAGCAGGGCGAGGTCGCGCGCGGGGTTCGGCTCGCGCTCCCACGCGGCGTAGACGAGCGGCAGGCGCAGCCGGTCGAGCTGGTCGGGCGCGATGGCCTCGCCCTCGGCGAGCACCGACTCGCCGTAGCCCGCCTCGGCGAGCCGCGCGCGCAGCGCCGCGAGGGTGTCGTCGGTGAGCGTCTCGAGGCCCGCGATCGAGGGGAGGGTGCGCATCAGGGCGCGACTCTACCGCGCTACGCCCGCTCGAGGACACCCTCGGGCGCGCTCGCGCGGCCGTCGGGGCGGAGCTCCCTCGCGATCGACGAGAGCACCGCGGCCATCTCGGCGCGCGCCTCGGGCCCCCACTCGTCGAAGAGCGCCGCGAGCCGCGCGCGTCGGGCCGCCACGAGCTTCGAGAGCACCTCGCGCCCCCGCGCCGTGAGCGCGCGCATCGCGCCGCCCTCGAGCGCCTCCTCGACGACGAGGCCGCGCGCGCGCAGCTCCTCGGCCGCGGCGGCGATGGCCTCGGGCGCGACCGCGCGGGTGCGGCCGAGCGCCACGGGGTCGAGCGCGGGGTCGTCGGCGACGCGGGCGAGCAGCCACGCGGCGGCGGGGTTCAGCGAGACGCCCGCGCGCGCGACGATGCCCTCGGCGTAGCGCCGCTGCTCGTCGCGCTCGGCGAAGGCCGTGAGCCCGCGCATGAGCTGCGGCAGCGCCTCGCCGTCCGAGGGCATGGCGAAGGCCTCGGCGATGTCTCCGCCGACGTCCTCCTCGGTCGCCGCGGCCACCGACGCGCGCAGCGGGCGCTCGGGCAGGAGCCACGACGCGGCGAAGCCCGCGAGCGAGAGCCCCGTGGCGACGAGAAAGGCCGTGTCGAGCGAGGCCGCGTAGGCCCGCGCATAGACGGCGTGCAGCGCCTCGGGCAGCGCCGCCACCGCGCGCGGGTCGTGGCCGTCGCCCAGCACCGGCGGGAGCTCGTGCGAGAGCCGCGACGCGAAGACGGCGCCGAGCGCGGCGGTGCCCACCGAGGCGCCCACCGAGCGGAAGAGCGTGACGCCCGAGGTCGCCACGCCGAGGTCGCGGTAGTCGGCGGCGTTCTGCACGGCGATCACGAGCACCTGGGTGACCATGCCGAGCCCGGTGCCGAGCACGAACATCGTCGCGGCCGCGTAGCCCGGCGACGACGCGACGTCCATGCGCGAGAGCAGGAGCAGCCCCGCGGCCACGACGGCCGTGCCCACGAGCGGAAAGACCTTGTAGCGCCCGGTGCGGCTGATGACCTGCCCCGAGGCCACCGACGTGAGCAGCATCGCGCCCATCATCGGGAGCATCTGGAGCCCCGAGCGCGTGGGGCTCATGCGCGAGACGACCTGGAAGAACACCGGCACGTAGGTGACCGAGCCGAAGAGCGAGAAGCCCACCGAGGCCGTCACCGCCGCGCTCACGACGAACGCGCGGTTGCGAAAGAGCCGCGGCGGGAGCACGGGCTCCTCGGCGCGGCGCTCGACGTGGGCGAAGCCCGCGAGCGCGGCGCCCGAGACCGCGAGGAGCGCGAGCATCGGCGGCGAGGTCCACGCCCAGGCGGCGCCGCCGAGGTCGCACGCGAGCACCGCGCCCGAGAGCGCCACGGCCCGCAGCGCCGCGCCCGCGAAGTCGATCGCGCGCCGCGCGCGCCCGCCCGTCGCG
>JBDHVF010000238.1:0-9983 GCA_039809605.1 Polyangiales bacterium
TCGTGATCCACCTGCGCGAAAGAGACGCGAGGAAGGCCGCGTGACGGTATCGGAGCCGTTCCGCGGATCCCTGCTCAACGCTTCCTGGATGACGCTTCCGCTCGATGTGAGCCGCGTCAGCGCATCGATCGCGCGTCGTCGTCGATCTCGATCGAGCGGCGAGAAGCGATGAATGCGAAGGGGCCATGGTCGCCCTCGCAGCGCGAGGGCGCCTGCGAGACGCATGCAGCCCATCACCTCGTTTCAGCACGCTCAGCCACGCCCTCGCTCCGCGGGGGCGGGGCGCGCGGCAGCGAGGGTGGGGGCTCCGCGAGGTGCGCGACGGCGTTGGGTAGGGGGGACACGTCGCACACGCGAAAGCGGCAAACTTGACGTGAAGTTGGTATGACGCATCACTCCAGCGAGAGCGCGCGGCGGAACGCGGTGGCCGTGTGCGGCGAGCGCACGGCGTCGGCGTCGGCCACGAGGCGCGTGAGCGCGCGCACGAGCACCCTCGCCCGCCGCGCGTCGGACTCGTCGTCGAGGGGCATCTCCGCGAGCCTGCGCGCCGCCGCGAGCGCCTCGGGGAAGCGCCCGCCCTGCGACGCCGCCTCCACCAGCATGCGCGTGGCCTCGACGCTCTCGCGGCGCTCGCGCAGCACCCCGAGCGCGTCGTCGAGGGCGCCGAGCGCGATGAGCGCGCGCGCGTACTCCATCGCGTCGCGGTCGGCCGAGAAGGCCCTCCGCGGCGTGCGCGCGAGCACCGCGAGGGCGTCGGCGCGGTGCCCGCGGGCGTCGAGCGTGCGCGCGTAGCCGAGGTGCGCGCCGAGCAGACCCGGGTCGGCCTCAAGCGCGTGGAGGTACATCCCCTCGGCCTCGAGCGTGCGGCGCTCCCGCTCGGCCGCGAGCGCGCGCTCGTACCAGCCCTGCGCCACGTCGCGCGCGATCGCGTGGATCTCGGGCGAGATGGGCGCCTCCTGCGCGGGCGCGACCGCGGGCAGCGCGAGCAGGGCCGTGAGGATCGTGACGCGGGTGCGTTCCATCATCGCCATCGACGATCGTAGCAGCGCGAGGGTCTCGCGGCCGCCGAGGGCTAGAGCGCCGATCGGATGAAGCCGCGGAGGCCCGCAAAGAGCCGCAAGCCCGGCAAGGCGCGGCTTCGAAGCAAGTCTGTCGGCCTCGCGAGAAGACGCAACGCCGCCGGGCGACGCGGATCTGCCGCGGGCCGACCGGCCTTCATCCGCCCGGCGCTCTACGCGTGCGGCGCGCCTCCCTCACCTTGCGGCGCGGGCGGCGCGACCTCGCACGCGACGACTTCGAAGACCCCGTCGGCGAGCTCGCCCCGCTCGACCAGCGTGTGCGACTGCGCGCGCACCGAGGCCATCACGTCGCCCGCCGCGGGCACGAGCCGCGCGAGCGTGGCCGCGTTGGCCGCGAGCGCGAGGCCCGTGACCACGCGGCCCACGCTCGCCCCGAGCTCGCCCTTGCGCTTGTTCACCGCGGCCATGGCCCCCGACGCCAGCGCGAGCAGCCCCTCGTCCGACGGGGCGGCGACGCCCGCGAAGTCGGCCTCCGAGGGCCACGGCGCGCGGTGGATCGACGCGTGGCCCGTCTCCTCGGCGAAGGCCCACGACCAGACCTCCTCGGTCACGTACGGCACCACGGGCGCGAAGAGGCGCAGCAGCACGCTCAGCCCCAGGCGCAGCGTCGCGACGGCCGACCCCCGCGCGGCCTCGTCGGCGCCGCCCTCGCCGCGCGCGCGGGCCTTGGCGAGCTCGAGGTACGAGTCGGTGAACCACTGCCAGAAGAAGCCCTCGGCGCGCTCGAGGGCGCCCGCGTAGTCGAGGTGCTCGAAGCACTTCGAAGCGTCGCGCACCACGCCCGCCAGGGCGTGCGCGAACGCGCGGTCGAGCTCGGTCGAGACCGGGCGCTCGCCCGCGACCTGCGAGAGCACGTACTTGCCCGCGTTGAAGAGCTTGGTCACGAGGCGCCGGCCGACCTTGAAGACCTTCTCGTCGAAGGCCGTGTCGGTGCCAAGGCGCGCGCACGCGGCCCAGTACCGCACGCCGTCGGCGCCGTACTGCTCGAGCAGGTGCGCGGGCGTCACCACGTTGCCCCGGCTCTTCGACATCTTCTTGCGGTCGGGGTCGAGGATCCAGCCCGAGATGGCCACGTGCCTCCACGGCGCCTGTCGCTCGTGCAGCATGGCCTTGGCGATGGTGTAGAAGGCCCACGTGCGGATGATCTCGTGGCTCTGCGGCCGCAGGTCGGCGGGAAAGAGCCTCGCGTGGCGGGCGGGGTCGACGCCCCAACCCGACGCGATC
This sequence comes from Polyangiales bacterium, assembly GCA_039809605.1. Classification (GTDB taxonomy): domain Bacteria; phylum Myxococcota_A; class Polyangia; order Polyangiales; genus CAISKJ01. The sequence continues at coordinate 2,304 of JBDHVF010000238.1, forward strand.
TGCGGCGTGAGCGAGCTGGTGAACCACGTGTCGAACACGTCGGCCTCGGCGGTGAACCCGCGCGGCTGATCGCGCTGCGAGGCCTCGTAGCCCGGAGGCACGTCGACGGTGGGGTCGACCGGCAGGCGCTCGCGCGGCGTGACGATGGGGCGCTCGTACGCGACCCGGCCCTCGTGGTCGAGCGGGTACCACACGGGGAACTGCACCCCGAAGTAGCGCTGCCGCGAGATGCACCAGTCGAACTGGAGGTTCTCGGTCCAGTTCGTGTAGCGGTGGCGCATGAACTCGGGGTGCCACGCGACCTTTGCCCCGAACGCGAGCAGGTCGGTCTTCTTGTCGAGCAGCCGCACGAACCACTGGCGCGTGGTGATGAACTCCAGCGGCTGGTCGCCCTTCTCGAAGAACTTCACCGGGCGCTCGACGGGCTTCGGCTCGCCCACGAGGGGCGCGCCCATGCCCTCGGTCGCGGCGTGGCGCGGGTCGCGCAGCATCTCGACCACGGCCGCGCGCGCCTGCTTGACCGTGCGGCCCTGGAGGGTCGCGTAGGCCGCGTTGGCCGCGCCGGGGTCGAGGCTCTCGAAGGCCCCCTCGCCGAAGGCGACGGGCGCGAGACGTCCGTTGCGCCCGAGGATCTGCCGCAGCGGGAGCTTCTGCTCGCGCCACCACTGCACGTCGGTCTGGTCGCCGAAGGTGCAGACCATCAAGATCCCGGTGCCCTTCTCGCGCTCGACGAGGGTGCTCGCGAAGACGGGCACCGGCGCGCGAAAGATCGGCGTGACGGCGCGCATGCCGAGGAGGTGCTTGTAGCGGGGGTCGTCGGGGTGCGCGGCGACGCCCACGCACGCGGCGAGGAGCTCGGGGCGCGTGGTGGCGATGACGAAGCGCTCGCCCGTGCCCTCGACGGCGAAGGCGATGTCGTGAAAGGCGCCCTGCGAGAGGCGGTCTTCGAGCTCGGCCTGCGCGACGGCGGTCTGAAAGTCGACGTCCCACAGCGTCGGCGCCTCGACCGAGTAGAGGTGGCCCTTCTCGAAGAGGTCGAGGAACGAGAGCTGCGCGACGCGGCGGCAGTGGTCGTCGATGGTGGCGTACTCCTGGCGCCAGTCGACCGAGAGGCCGAGGCGCGTCCAGAGGGCCTTGAAGACCTTCTCGTCGTCGCGCGTGAGGCGGTTGCAGAGCTCGATGAAGGTCGGGCGCGAGACCGCGCGCGGGGGCTCCCGGTCCTTCTTCGGCGCGTCGGCGGGAGGCGCGGCGATCGACGCGCCCGGCTCGTAGGGCGCCCTCACGTCGACGCGCACGTCGAAGAAGTTCTGCACGCGGCGCTCGGTCGGCAGGCCGTTGTCGTCCCAGCCCATGGGGTAGAAGACGTTGAGCCCGCGCATGCGCCGCTGCCGCGCGATCACGTCGGTGTGCGTGTAGCTGAACATGTGCCCCATGTGCAGCGAGCCCGAGACCGTGGGCGGCGGCGTGTCGACGACGAAGGTCTCGTCGCGCGGTCGCGCGGGGTCGTAGTGGTAGACGCCGTCGCGCTCCCAGCGGGCCGCGAGGCGCGCTTCGACCTCCGCGGAGTCGAAGTGCTTCGGCAGGGTGTCGGGGTCGATGGTTCGCATGGCTGAGGGGCGCCGAGGGTACCATCGCCGCTTCCCCCTTGCGCGCGCGCTCGCGTGTGAGAAGAGTCGGCGGCGCCATGACCGACCGACTGCGCATCCCCGCGAGCGGGCGCGACCACGCCGAGCTCCTCGCCACGATGGACCGCTACCGCGAGCGCGACGCCCGCTGGCGCGACGGGCGGTGCTTCTCGCTCGTGTACTACGCGGGCGACGCGCACGAGCGACTGCTCGTGGCCGCGCACGAGAAGTTCTTCCTGGAGAACGCCCTGAACCCCATGGCGTTCCAGTCGCTCAAGCGCATGGAGGCCGAGGTCGTGCAGATGACCGCGTCGATGCTCCACGCGCCCCCCGAGGCCGTGGGCACGATGACCTCGGGCGGCACCGAGTCGATCCTCATGGCGGTCAAGGCCTGCCGCGACCGCGCGCGCGCGAGGCGCCCGTGGGTGCGCCGCCCCGAGATCGTCGCGCCCGCCACGCTGCACGTGGCCTTCGACAAGGCCGCGCACTACTTCGGCCTCGAGCTCCGGCACGCGCCCGTGTCGCCCGATGGGGCGGTCGACGTGGGCGCGATGCGCGCGCTCGTCAACCGCAACACCGTGATGCTCGCCGCGTCGGCGCCGCAGTACCCCCACGGCGCGCTCGACCCCATCGAAGAGATCGGCGCGCTCGCCGAGGAGAGGGGCATCCCCTTTCACGTCGACGCGTGCATCGGCGGCTTCATGCTCCCGTGGGTCGAGCGCCTCGGGAGGCCCGTTCGCCCCTTCGACTTCCGCGTGCCGGGCGTCACGTCGATGTCGGCCGACCTGCACAAGTACGGGCTCGGCGCGAAGGGCGCGTCGACGGTGATCTACCGCGACATGGGCCACCTCAAGCACCAGTTCTTCATCGCGACCGACTGGCCCGGCGGCATCTACGCCTCGCCCTCGGCCCTCGGCACGCGCCCCGGCGGCGCCATCGCCGCCGCGTGGGCCGCGATGAACGCGCTCGGCGAGGAGGGCTACCTCCACCACACCCGCCTCGCGCTCGAGGCCACCGACCGGCTCACCGCGGGCGTGCGCGCGATCGACGGCCTCGCGGTGGTGGGCACGCCCGCGGGCACCCTCTTCGCGTACCGCTCGGTCGACCCCGCGGTCGACCTCTACGCCGTGGCCGACCGCATGGCCGAGCGCGGGTGGCACGTCGACCGGCAGCAGAAGCCCCCCACCGTGCACCTCACGGTCACGTCGCAGCACGTCGACCACGCCGACGCGTACCTCGCCGACCTGCGCGAGGCCGTGGCGCACGTGCGCGCGAACCCGTCGCTGCGCGCGAGCGGCAACGCGGCGATGTACGGCATGATGGCGAGGGTGCCCTTCCGCGCGATGATCAAGCGCTCGGTGGGCAAGGTGATGGAGTCGATGTACGGCCCCGGGGGCGCCGACGCGGACCCCCTCTCGCCGCAGGGCGAGGGGCCCGTGATGGCCTTCGTGAGCCGCCACGCCGACCGCGTGATGGGCGCGCTCGACCGCGTCGAGGCGCTGCGCGAGCGGCTTTCGAACCGCGCGCGGTAGGCCCTACGCCCGCTGCACCACGGGCAGCTTGCGCACGCGCCGCACGCCCGCGCGCTCTTGCGGCGCGGGCGATTGCATGCGCGCGCGCACCGCGTCGGCGGCGGCCTGCACGCGGCCGTACGTCCACGCGATGAAGGTCGGGTCGCGCTCGTCGAGGAGCTTGAGCCCCACGGCGTCGGCCACGCGCGCGCTGGCCTGCTCGTACCAGCACTGCGTGCCGCCGGGCATGTTCGTGGTGCCCGTCTCGGCGAGGTTGGCGCACGCGCACGAGGCGCCGCAGCGCCACCTCTCCTCGCAGGGCTCGCACGCGGGGTCCGACGGGCCTCGGGGCATGGCGCCGACGCGCGCGCGGTCGATGCCGCCGTCGAGGTGCCCGATCACCAGCTTGGGGTCGCGGTCTTCGCCGACCATGCGCGCGCAGGGGTAGAGGTTGCCCGAGGGCGCGACGGCGACCTCGTGGGTGCCCGCCGAGCACGTGTCGCACGAGGCCAGGCCCCCCTTGGCCGCCGCGAGGAGCTTGTTGTCGAACGTGGGCATCGCCACGGGGCGCCCCTTGCGCATGCAGTCGGCGTAGACCTCGGCGGCGTCGGCCATGCCCTTCTCCCAGAGGGCGAGCTGCGCGTCGGTCCACGCCTCTTCGAAGCAGGGGTTGAGGATGATGTTGCGCGCGCCGAGGTCGACGAGGAAGCGCACGCTCTCGCCGAGGTGCGCGACGTTCTGCGGCGCGACGACGGCGATGACCTCGAGCGGCAGGCCCGCGGCCTTGAGGTTCTCGGCGCCCGCGAGCACGTCGTCGAAGCTCGAACGGCCGCCCTTCTGCGGCCGCGTGGCGTCGTGCGCGGCGCGCGCGCCGTCGATCGAGAGCGTGACCTCGACGCCCAGCTCGCGGAGCTTCTCGGCGCGCTCGCGCGTGACGAGGGTGCCGTTGGTGGTGACCGCGAGGCGCAGCGCGCGGCCCTCGCGCGCGGCGCGGGCGCGGGCCTCTTCGCTCGCGCGCACGAGCATGTCCCAGCAGATCAGGGGCTCGCCGCCGAAGAAGCCGACGTCGACCGGCGTGTCGTCGGGCGTCGCCCACGGCACGCGCGACCCGTGCTCCGAGAACGCGAGGTCGATGGAGCGCCGGGCCGTCTCCCAGTCCATGTCCTTGCGGAACTTCTCGCCCGTGTAGCAGTACGAGCAGGCCAGGTTGCATTCGTGCGTGAGGACGAGGGTCACGTGCATGAGATCACCGCCGTGGGGGAGAGACCCGGCGATCATCCCACGCCTTGGACGCGGTCGATACCACCGCCCCGGAGGCTCTCTCTCTACTTCACCAGGCGGAGGTAGGGCGGGCGCTCGCGCGCGGGCTTGCGCCCGTCGGTCTGCTCGGTCGACTTGGGGGGGATGCTCCCGCTCTCGTTCGCGCGGGCGTTGCGCGAGGCGGCGGTCGACGTGTCGGGCGTCGAGACCTCTTCGAGCACGGGCGGCGGCGGCATCGACGCGGGGCGCGCGGGCGCGGCCCTCGCCTCGTCGCCGGGGGGAGGCACCACCGAGATGCGCGGGCGCTGCTGCTTGCCGCGCGCGCCGCGAGACATGGGCTGGTTGCGGCGCACGGCGGCGGTCTCGGGCACGAGCTCCATGGGCAGCTCCGAGGGCCACATGGTCACCTCGCCGTTCTCCGCGACGAGCGCGTAGACGGCCGTCCACGGGAGCGTGCAGTGGAAGGGCGAGCGGTTGAACGAGAGCGTGCAGCGCACGCCGTCGTCGTCGACCTCGAGGTCGGGGATGGGGATCGCGAAGTTGCGACCGAGCTGCAGCACGAGCTGCGGCTTGTGGGCGAACCAGTCGGGCACCACCACGCCGTCACGTCGCGGGTCGAGGTGCACGAACACGCTCCCGCGGTCGAGGAGCTTGAGGAGCTGTTCCTTCTTGGAGGGGGGGTCGCCGGACATGGTGCTCTTCCGTACCATCGTTCTCGGAGGGGTTCACGACGTGGGGCGGGGCCGTCAAAAAAACCGACACGCCCCATGTGGTCGGTCGAAGGTTCGCGCCACCTGCTGCTGAACCGATGTCCCGTGAGTATAGCGACCCGGGCGCCGCCCGCTCCACAAGAAACTTCTCCCGCGCGGTCAGTGCCCGCCGCCGAGGGGGAGCTTCTTCCACACGCGGTGCAGGAACGCGGGCGCCCACCAGTTGATGTCGCCGAAGAGGCGCATGGTCGCGGGCACGATGAGCACGCGCACGAGCGTGGCGTCGATGGCGACGGCGATGGCCATGCCGAGCCCGATGGCCTTGAGCAGCACGAGCTCGGCCATGGAGAACGCCGCGAAGACCACCACCATGATGGCCGCCGCGCTGGTGATGAGCCGCGCGCTGCGGGCCAGGCCCTCGGCCACCGAGTGCTCGTTGTCGTGCGTGCGCTCGTACTCCTCCTGCATGCGCGTGAGGAGCAGCACCTCGTAGTCCATCGAGAGGCCGAAGACCGCGCAGAACATCACGATGGGCAGCGAGGGCTCGATGGGGCCGGGCGTGAAGCGCAGGAGCTTGTGCAGGTGGCCGCGCTGAAAGATCCACACGAGCGCGCCGAACGACGCGCTGATCGACAGGGTGTTCATGAGCACGGCCTTGAGCGGCAGCACCACCGAGCCGAGCAGCAGAAAGAGGATCAGGCCCGTCATCGCCACCACGTACGCGATGGCCGCCGGGGCGCGCTCGCGGAGGTAGCGGGCGGTGTCGAGGTCCATGGCGGTGGGGCCCGTGACGAGCACCTCGCCGTCGGCCACGCGCCGCACGCGCCGCGCCGCGCGCACGATCGCGCGGGCGCCGTCGCTCGCGGCCCCGAGCTCGGTCACCGCCGACATCACCAGGATGTCGCGCCCCACGGTCTCGCGCCCGACCACCTGCATGGGCTCGGCCCACGCCTCGCGCGGCGCGGTGAGGGCCGCGGCGTGGCCCTCGCGGTCGAGCCACGGGTCGAGGTCGAAGAGCCCCTCGACGCGCTCGACGCCGGGGATGGCCGCGAGCCTGCGGCTGAGGTCGTAGAGGGCCGCCGCGCGCTCGCGCGTCGCGAGCGGCGCGCCCGGGAAGCGCGCCACCACGGTCACCCTCGTCGCCGCGCGCTCGGGGAACTGCTCCTCGAGGGCCGCGAGGCCGCGGCGCGCCTCGGTGTGCGCGGGCAGCACCGACACGGTGGGCGTGGCGATCTCGAGGTCGAGAAAGGGCCTGCCGGCCGCGACGAGGAGCGTGAGCGTGGGCAGGAGCACCAGCACGGGCCGGCGCATCACGCCGTTGGCGAGGCGGCGCCAGACGGCGTCGGGGTCTTTGTGCTCGCGCGCGGCGCGGCCGAGCACGCGCTCGCCGAGCACGCCGAGGAGCGCGGGCAGAAAGGTCAGCGCGTACACCACGGCGAGCAGCACGACCACGGTGCCGCCGATGCCCAGCGACGCCAGGTACGACCCGCGGAAGAACATCAGCCCCGAGAGGCCCACGGCCACCGCGAGGCCCGAGAACGCCACGGCGCGCCCCGCGGTCGCCACCGAGCGCCCGATGGCGGTCTCGACGTCGTGGCCCGCGGCGAGCTCCTCGCGGTAGCGGTTCACGACGAAGAGCGAGTAGTCGATGGCGACGCCCGTGCCCACGAGCGACGCGACGTTGATCGCGTACTGGGCCACGTCCATGCGGCGCGAGAGGAGCAGCACGCACGCGATGCCGCCCACCACCGCGAGGCCGCCGACGCCCGCGGGCAGCAGGGCCGCGAGCAGCGAGCCGAACACCACGAGCAGCACCGCGATGGTCACGGGCATCGAGAGCACCTCGGCGCGCACCAGGTCACGCTGGAGGGTCTGGTCGAGGTTCGCGCGGAACACCGCCACGCCCGCCAGCGTCGCTCGCAGGGGCCCCGGCTTGATCGCCGCGCGGATCGACGGGAAGCGCCGCGTGTCGGCCACGGCCGCGGGCGAGAGCCCGACCTGCGCGATGCAGTGGTGCGTGTCGACGCTGAGCATCGTCGACGAGAGGAAGAGCGACACGTCGGGGTCGAAGGGCGTGCGCACCGACCGCACGTCGGGGTGCCGCCGCAGGGGCGCCACCGCGTCGCGCACCGCGCGCTGAAAGGCCTCGTCGTCGACGGTGAGCGTCGGGTGGCCGAAGACGATCGTGAAGCCCTCGGCGTCGGGTGGGTGCAGCTCGCGCTCGATGAGCCGCGCGGCCACGTCGGCCTCGACGCCGCGGATCGTGCCCGTCGAGAGCGTGCCCCCCGCGACGAGAAGCAGCGCCGAGAGCGCGAGGAACGCCGCGCTCACGGCGAGCGTGGCCTTGCGCCTTCGGTAGATCCAGCGTCCCCAGCGGTCGAGCATCGGTCCTCTCTTGCGGTAGATCGCGCGCAGCATCGTTCGCCCGCGGTGTCGCGCGCAAGCGTGTCGTGGGCGTTGCCCCCCGCGGCGCGCCGTGCGCATCATCGCCCGCCATGCTCCGGCGCCTCGCGATCGTGGCCGCGCTCGCCGCGTGCCGGCCGTCGGATCTCCACCCCCCGTCGCGCCCCGCCC
>JBDHVF010000239.1:0-9935 GCA_039809605.1 Polyangiales bacterium
AGCGCGGGCAGGAGGCCCTGCGCGACCTCGGCGTGGACGAGCAGCGTCTCGGCGGCGTTGCACACGCCGGGGCGCTGCACCTTGGCGTTGAACGCGATGTTCGAAGCCATCGCGGGGTCGGCCGCGCGGTCGACGTACACGTGGCACACGCCCGCGCCGTGGCGGATCACGGGCACGCGCGCGTGGGCGTCGACGAACTCCATGAGCGCGGGGCCGCCGCGGGGGATGGCGAGGTCGACGAGGCCCGTCGCGCCGAGGAGCTCGGCGACGCGCTCGCGGGCGGTGTCTTCGACGAAGAGCGCGGCCTCGGGGGGCAGCCCCGCGTCGGCGAGGCCCTCGCGCACGGCCGCGGCGAGGGCCTTGTTCGAAGCGATCGCCTCGGAGCCGCCGCGCAGCACGACGGCGTTGCCCGCGCGCAGGGCGATCGACGCGGCCTCGACGGTGACGTTGGGGCGCGCCTCGTAGATCACCGCGACGACGCCGAGGGGGATGCGCCGGCGGAAGACCCGCAAGCCGTTGGGTCTCTCGGCCACGAGGCGCTCCTCGCCGAGCGGGTCGGGCAGCGCCCCGAGGGCGCGCACGGCGGCCACGAGCGCGTCGAAGCGCGCGGGCGTGAGGAGCAGCCGGTCGCGCATCGCGTCGCCGAGCGCGGTCGCGCGCGCGAGGTCGGCGGCGTTGGCGGCGAGCACCGCGTCGCGCGAGGCTTCGAGGCGGCGGGCGATGGCCTCGAGGGCCTCGTCGCGCTGTCGCCTCGGCGCTCGGGCGATGCGTCTCTGGGCGTCGCGCGTGCGCCGCAGGGCGTCGCGCAGGGCGGTGGGGGCGTCGGTCATCGTGGGCTCCGTGCGGGGCGCTGGAGCTTACGCGACACGCGCCCGAGCGCGAAGGTATAGTCCCGCGCCGATGAGCGACGACGAAGTTGCCCCGGCGAAGCGGGCGCCGCGCGCGAAGAAGAGCCCCGAGGGCGAGCCCGTGGTGCGGGTGCGCCGCATCCACCGGCGCGACCTCAACCGGGCGTGGGAGTTCCTCAAGCTGTGCTTCCGCGCGGTCAACCGCGAGACGGTCGAGTACCAGCGGCCGCGGTCGAAGCGGCGCTTCCTCGAGGTGTACGAGGAGGAGGGCCTCGAGCAGCTCCTCTTCGAAGTGGGCGGCGAGGGCGATGGCGCTGAGATCGTCGGGTACGCCGAGTGCGCGTTCGAGATCACGGGCTCGGACAACTGGATGAACGAGAACTTCTTCACGCGCCGCGGGATGCGCCCGATGTTCGTCGAGGAGCTCGCGGTGCACCCCGAGTACCAGGGCCGCGGCGTGGGGAGCTTTCTCCTCGAGCAGCTCGAGCACCTGGCGCGCGTGCGCGGGTGCACCCACCTGGTGCTCGAGGTCGCCGAGAACAACAAGCGCGCGCTGCACTTCTACCGCGCGCGGCACTTCCAGAAGCTCGACGCCGCGGTCTTCATGGCCCGCCGCGTCGACTCGGACCAGGAGCTGCTCCCGCCGCGCGCGCTCAAGAAGCGCGTGACCACGCGGCCCGACGGCGCCGCGCCTTCGAAGCGCAAGCCGAAGACGCCTCCGCCCGAGGCGTGACACCGGCTCCGGCGCTGAGCGCCGCGGCACGAGGGGGAGGACCCTGTCGCGCGAGCGACGGGGCGCGACCGAAGCGCTTCTTGAGGGGGGGATCGAGGCGGAGGGGGCGTTCGGGGCCCCGGCACGCGCCGGAGCCCCGAGCGGTCGGTCACGTCACAGCATGCCGTAGCCGAGGTAGCGGCTGATGAGGCGCGTGGCGTCGATGATGCCGACGTAGTAGGTGAGCGCGCGCTCGGCGCGGGCCTGGGCCTGGGGGCTCATGGGGTTGCGCGGGCGCGGGCGGCCGTTGGTGTCGAGCAGCACGTGCGGCGTGCCGTCGGGGTTGTTGCCGTCGGTCACGAACGCGTCCTTGAGCAGCTCGTTGGCGTGCAGGAGCATGCGCGAGCCGATGCCGCCGTCGGTCGGCGTGCCGCCGCGGATGGCCGTGAGCGCCGGGTCGACGCCGTAGCGGCGGGCGATGTACGTGATGCCCGTGGTGGGGTTCACGAAGTAGACGCGCTGCGACTCGGGGATGAGCACCTCCTCGGTGCCGCCCTGCGTCCAGATGCGCATCTGGTTGATGACGGTGTTGTCGGTGTTGAGCGACGAGAAGAGCATGGCGTAGATCGCCAGCGTCACCTGCTGCTTGTAGCCGAAGTTCGGGTAGAGCAGGTTCGTCGTCGACGCGGGGCGCGTGAGGGTCGCCGCGTTCAGGTCGAGCTGGCGCGGGGTGACCTCGTTGTTGCTGCCCGACGAGGGGTTGGGCACGTACATGCCGACCGTGGGCCAGTCCTCCGACATGAGGCCGCCGATGAGGCGCCGCGTGGCGTCGGGCAGGTCGGTGTTGAAGTTCACGAGGAAGTCACGGCCGTCGAGGTAGAGGTGGCGCGTGATGCTCGAGAACGTCGGGCGGCTGTCGGTGAGCATGATCGTCGCGAAGGTCTTCTCGAGGCTCGATCCCTCGCGGTTCTGGTACGAGAGGTAGTCGAGCGAGCCGCCCTGGCGGTTGTCGAAGTCGTCGTCGATGTAGCGGCCGTTGACGAGGCCCACCGAGAAGCGCGGCGAGCCGCGGACGACGTCGGTGTTCCACACCTGGATGTTGGCCGCGCGCGTCTCGGGCGTGGCGCCGTTGACGGTGAAGAACTCGGCGTTCGTCTCGGGCGAGTAGTCGCCGATGCTCGGGCGCGTCATCACGCCCGCGAAGAAGTTGAACATCTCGGGCTGCACCGCGATCGACGGCGCGAGGAAGCCCTCGGACTGCGACAGCGCCGCGAAGGTCGCGTCGTTGTAGAAGCCCTTGTAGAGCGAGATGTCGCGCGACACGTTCCAGTGGTAGCCGCGGATGAGGCGGAACATGCGCGAGGCCACGCCCTGCGCCACGCCCCAGCTCGCCCACTCGCGCTGCCCGCGGCGGAAGTAGCTCACGGGGTAGAGCAGGTCGTACTTGCGCATGCTGGCGTGGGTCACCTCGTAGATGTCCGCGCCCTGGTCGAAGTACTGGATGTGGGGGTAGCCCACGCCGCGGTCCCACGACACGCGGTAGCGCCAGCGGACCGCGCCCGCGTTGCCGCCGGCCGTGCCCTCGCGCACGCGCCAGTACGGCGCGTCGTCCTCGGTGCCCGTCGACTCGGGGGCGTCGCCGCGGTAGAACGTCGGCGAGGTCTCCATGTCGTGGATGAACGCGTGGTCGCGCGGGGCGACGCCGCAGATCTTCCCGTCGACGAGGCGCCAGCGGTAGCGCTCGAGCTCGGCGGGGGTGGCGTCGCGGCAGCGCGACGGGTCGAAGATCTGCATCTGGCGCGCGAGCTCGGTGTAGTGCACGGGCGACCCGAAGGTGGGGTCGTCGGGGTTCTCACCGAACGCGGGGTCGTTCCAGTAGATGTAGTCGCGCTCCGAGAGCTGCGAATCGAGGCGCGGCGAGAAGCGGCGCTGCTCCTCGACGGGCATCGCCTCGGTGTCGTGCGTCTCGATCACGCGGCCGTAGAGGTAGGCCATCGCGTAGAAGTCGTAGGAGCCGGCGCCCACGGTCTCGCCGAAGCGCTCCCACTGGTACTCCATCGTGGAGGTGTTGCCGAAGTAGTTGATGCCCGCGTGGTGGTTGCCCGCGTCGATCGGCCGCACGCCGAGCTCCTCGTCCGAGACCGGGTCGAGGTAGCGCGGGCCCATGCAGTTGTCGTTGTTGCGGTCGCTGCTGCGGGTGCTCGTGCAGACCACGCGCGACCCCTGCGCCGTGCAGCGGTTGCAGGCCGCGGCCGCCGCGTTGTTGCGCGTGCGGAGCTGCCAGTACTGCGGGTCGTAGTTCATCGAGTCGTAGCTCGACACGGGCAGGTGGTAGAGCCCGATCGAGTGGCCGATCTCGTGGAGGGCGATGCCCTTGTACGCGTCGATGCGCAGGTCCTGCATGATGCGCGTGCGGCGCGCCTCGGGCGTCAGGCTGCGGTACTTCGCGAGGAACCACCGCGCCACGCCCTGCAGGTCGTCGGAGCCCACCGCGGGGGGGGCGCCCATGTCCTGGAAGCAGAACCCGCGGGCCTCGGCGCGCGCCATGAGCTCGTCGCGCATGTTGGTGAGCGTCTCGGGGTCCATGAACCGCAGCGGCGAGGCCTGGTTCAGCATCGCGTCCGAGAGGCCGTTGACCGACCCGCTCGCGCCCATGAGCCGCAGCGTGTTCGGGTCGAGCAGGTCAGACTCGAACTGCGTGTTCTGCAGGCGCCGCGCGAGCTGGCTGGCCTGCACGTGGTAGCGCATCGCGTTGCCCGTGGGGTCCTGGGTCACGGGCACCATCGAGCGGGTGATCTGCTGGTAGGCGCGGATGCCCTCGCGGAGGTTGTTGCCGAAGTCGGGCATGTCGGCCGCGAGCTGCTGGCCGTCGGCCGAGAGGGTGAGCGCGCGGGCGCGCTCGGCGAGCTGCTCGGGCGAGACGCGCGCGTTGAGGTCGGTCGAGCCGATGTGCGTCGCGCCGGGGTTGCGCAGGTACTCCGCGAGCACCGCGCCGGGCGCGCCGGCGGAGTACTGCTCCACCGTCAGGCTCTCGGCCGACGGGTCGATCGCGTTCATGATGAGGCGGATGAAGTCGCGCTGCTGGCCGGCGGCGTACTCGACCGAGCGGCCCATGTTGAACGCGCCGTTCGACACGACCTCGCCGGTGAGCGGGTCGTAGCCCCAGTGGGCGATGCCGCCGAAGGGCGCGCGCGAGTTGCCCGCCCAGTACGTGATGTGGTTGTAGCGAACGTCGCCCAGGCGCACGCTGTAGCCGACCTCGCGGCACGCCTGGTGGTCGGTCTCGGCGACGGGGTTGTGGCAGAGCACCACGCCGCGATCGACGGGCTCGGCGCCCATGGGGTTCGTGCGGGGGTTGTCACCGAGGAAGGGGCCGTCCTCCTGCGGGACGGGGGTCGTGTCGAAGAAGCGGCCGTGGCAGGTGGCGCGGTCGCCGCCGACCTTGCGGCACTCGACCTCGCGGGCCGACGCGATGGCGCGGCGCACGGCGAGGTCCCAGGTGTTCACGAGCTGCTCGGTGGCGCCCGTGACGAAGTACCAGTTGCTCCCGTTGCCCGCGCGCGCGGGGCGCGAGCGGCGCTCGTCGGCGGTGGGCAGGCGGTACTCGAGCACCCCGTTCACGTCCCGCTCCATGTGGTCCTGGAACTCGGGGGGCATCTCGGGGTTCACGTAGTACGCGATCTGGCGCACCTTGCGCTGCGCGTACGGGATGGTGCAGCGGCCCACGACGGTGTCGCAGTACGAGCCGCGCGGCGCGCCCATGCACTCGTTGGCGGGCGCGGGCGCGTCGGGGCTGCGCACCTGGCAGGTCTGCGACACGTGCGACTGCTGCCAGAGGTTGTGCACCATCGCGTAGCGGTGGAAGTTCGTGTCGGTCACGCCGTACTGCGTGTCGTAGCCGTTGCGCGTGGCCGTGGGGCCGCCCACGAGCTCGTGCGGCGTGCGCGTCTTCTCGAGCGGCTGGAAGTCGCGGTCGGTCACCCGGCGGAACGACGTGCGGATGGTCGTCTCCTGCGGGTTGCAGTCGTACGAGTCCGAGCCCGTGAAGAGGTTGTAGACGAAGCAGGTCGGCAGCGTGAAGCCGAACGCGTCGGTCGTCTCGGGGCTCACGATCCACTTCGACGAGATGTCGAAGTAGCCCGTGTCGCTGCCCGCGTCCTGGTAGCGCCGCGGGTGCGCCGCGTTGGGGAGGAAGCGCGCGGGGCAGGTGTTCTGCCAGCCCGCGAGCGCGTGCACCATGCTCTTCTGCTGGCCGTTGATGGTCACCGTGACCGCGTCGCCGAGCTGCTGGCGCGCGCCCTCGGGCACCTCTTCGGCGGGCACCATGGCCTCGCAGAGGTTGGGCGCGAACTGCGACTGCGGGTCCGACACCGTCCAGCGCGCGGGCTGGAACGACAGGTCGCCGAAGAGCGAGCCATAGAAGAGCTGGCTCCAGTCGGGGTTCTCGACCAGGTTCTCGGACCAGTCGACCCGCATGAACTCCCGCTGGTACCAGGGCCGGTCGCGGTTGTTCTCCACCACGATGTTGAGGGCCTCGCCCGTCGTGGGGTTGTAGTCGTTGCGGATGTCGAAGTGATCTTCGATGCGGTACGCCGCGACGATGAGGCCCGTCGGCGTCGCGCCGCCGACGCCGCGCCCGTCGGCGTTCGTCACGTAGTCGTACGCCTTGCGCGCGATGAGGAGGTTCTCCTGGATCTCCCAGTGGATCCGGTCGACGTCGTCGTAGGTGCCGACGGGCACGAGGGCCTGCGAGGGCGGCGCGTCGACCACGAAGTTGTTCGAGTAGAACTGCGGGTCGTCGCGGCCATCGATCAGATCGCGGCCTACGAAGAAGTGCTTGTTGAGCGCCATCGGCTGGACGCGGTTGATCGGGTCACGCTCCTGCGCGCAGTCGGCGTTGCCCACCGCGAGCGCGCCGAGGAGCAGCAGCCCCATCACGCGGCCCGATCGGGCGTGCCGACGGGCAGCCTCGGCCCGCCGCCGGTCCCACCGGCTTCCTGAATCACCGGACATCACTGGTTACCTCCACGTACGAAAAGGTCTTCCGGACCTTCCGAGGCACATTGAGCAAGCGCGATGCCACTGCGGCATCTGCATGAATTCAAGGTCCTCGTGGGAATCAGAAGGGGCCCGTTAGAAAACTAACCAACGGGCGCGCGGAACATACCGGAGGGGCACGGGGAATCAACAGGCTCCGTGGGGGAGCCGTTTCGAGGAACCGTCGGTCAGGCCCCCGCGGCCTCGACCCACCGCCGCAGGGCGACAGGATTCTGTCGCAACGACGTGAGCGCGGGGTATCCGCCCTTCTCGATGGCGGCCGAGAGGGCGTCCCTCGTGCGCTGCCCCGTCGCGAGCGTCCACGCGGCCGCGAGCGCGAGCTCGCAGAGCGCGGCCTCGCTCGCGGCGAGCGTCGCCGCGAGCGCCGCGACGGCCTCGAGGGCCTTGCGCAGCGGCGCGCCGTAGAGCGCGTGGGTCGTGTCGACGCCCTCGCGCGCGAGCCGCTGGAGCGCCCTCGCCGTCGCGCGGAGCCGTCGCGCGGGGCCGTCGGCGCCGAGCGAGGGGTCGTCCCACAGTCCCGACGCGAGCTGCCGCGCGAAGAGGGCGCCGAGGTCCGTCGCGCCGTGGGTGGGCGCGGCCTCGCCCTTCGCCCGCTCCTTCGCCTCGCGCCCCGCGGGCTGCGCGAGCGGGGCCGCGGCGAGTTCGAAGTCGTCGTCGCTGCACCCGGCCGTCACCACGGGCACGTCGTCGTCGGGCGCGAACACGTCCATCGGCTCGTCGCGCGCGACGAGCTTCTCCGCGGGCTTCGGGGGCATCGCCGCCGACGCGACGGGCGCCGCGCGCGCCGCGGGCGGGGGCATCGCGCGCTTGCGCCTGGCCGCGCCGATCGGCGCGCCCGTCGTCTTGTTGACGTGGCGCCCGCCCGCGTCGAGCGCGAGCTCGTCGACCGAGCGCTCGGCCTCGAACATCGCCCAGCCCGCGGGGAGGCTCACGGGCACCACCACGGTCTCGGGCATGCCCGCGGCGCGGCGGTCGCCGCTGCGGTGCTCGACCACCACGAACGACGTGAAGCGCGACGCGACGCCGTGCGCGACGGCGAGCTCCACGATGCGCTGCCTCATCGCCTCGGCGCGGCGCCCCTCGACGCGCGCGTCTTCGAGGTCGCGGATGCGCTCGGCGGCCCAGAGCTTCGCCACGACGGGCCGCGACGCCTCGTCGGGCAGGTCGAGCGGGATCACGAGCTCGAAGGGCGCCGCCCCGTAGCGCCCGCGCAGTTCGACGGAGCCCGCGCCGCCGCGGGCGTAGCGGGCGAAGAGGGTCCACGCCTCGCCGTCGACGAGGCCGAGCGCGCGCGCGGGCGTGGCCTCGCCCGCGTCGACGCCCGTGAAGCGCACGGTCACGTCGGTGATGCGCGGCGCGACGGCGCGCGAGAACTGGGCGACGACCTTCTCGTCGATGCGCTCGCCGGGGTAGATGAACTCCACCGCGCCGCCGGTCTCGCGCGCGAGCTCGCGCAGGAGGGCGTCGCTCACGTTGGTGCCGATGCCGAACGAGCACACGCGCGTGCGGGCCTCGCCGCGCCGCTTCAGCACCGCGCGCAGGATGGCGTCTTCGTCGCCGACCTGCCCGTCGGTGAGCAGCACCACCACGCCCCCCGCGGCCATCGACGTGGCGAGCGTGAGCGGCGCGAGGAGCTCGGTGCCTCCGTCGGCCTGGAGCGCCTCGATCCAGCGGTCGGCGCGCGCCAGGGTCGCCTCGGTGAAGGGCACGGGCTCGCGCTCGAACGCGCGGTGCGAGCTCGAGAACGCGATGACGTTGAAGCGGTCGCCCGCGCGCAGGTGGCGCAGGCACAGCCGCAGCGCGGCGCGCGCCTCGCGGATCGCGTCGCCCTCCATCGACCCCGACACGTCGACGAGAAAGACCGCGGTGGCGTCGCGCGAGGCCTCGGCGCCGAGGTGGTAGAGGTCGGGCACGACCGAGAGCGCGAGGTAGCCGTCGGCGCCCGGCGCGCGGTGCGCCGCGAGGCCCGTGGTCTGCGCCACGCCCTGCGCCACGCCGCGCGCGGTGAGCACCACGTCGCGGTCGAGCGCCACCTCGGGCTGCGCGAGGCGCACGCGCGCGCGGGGGCCCTCGGTGGTCACGGCGATCGCGTGCGAGGGCGACTCGACGCGCACCTCGCGGCCGAGGTCGAACACGAGGTCGAGGCGCAGGCCGTAGGGCACCTCGGGGGCGCGCGGCGGCGTGATGCGGTCGGCGTCGGGCACGCGGTCGGTCGGCGCGCTCTGGCCGTGCGCGGTGCGGTCGCCGTCGGGCGAGCCCGGGATGTACCGCGGCGCGACGAGCGTGGGGATCATCCAGCGGAGGGACCCCTCGTCGACCTGCACCCGCTGCACGTACTCGACCTCGACGAGGGTCTCCTCGCCGGGCAGGAGGTTGCCCACGCTGGCGGTGAAGACGTTGGCGCGCTCCTGCTCGACGAGGGCCGCGCCGTGGCCCGCCACCACGGCGTCGTCGTAGGCGCGAAAGGCCGCCTCGCGCTCCT
Organism: Polyangiales bacterium; assembly: GCA_039809605.1. Lineage (GTDB taxonomy): Bacteria > Myxococcota_A > Polyangia > Polyangiales > CAISKJ01. The sequence continues at coordinate 9,101 of JBDHVF010000239.1, forward strand.
TCACCGCGCCTTCGAAACGCCGGCCCTCACAGGTCATCGAGAAGCCCGTGAGCGTCGCGTCCGACGGGAGGGGGAAGGTGTACACGGCCTCGACGGGCCGCTGCGACGTGTTGCGGTAGCGCTGGCGCACGACGACGCGCGCGTGCGCGCCCAGCACCTCGCCCTCGACCTCGACGCCCTCGAGGGGGATCGCCTCGCCGCGCCTCGAACAGAGTCCTGCGTTCATTTTCGTGTGCCCTCCCGGCGCGCGGCCTCGCGCCGCAGCGCCTCGGCGAGCGCCCGCACCTCGGGCGACGCCGAATCCGTGATGTGAAGCTCGAGCCCCGGCGCGAGCGTGTAGCGCGTCACCCGCTCGGGCTCGCGCGCCTCGTCATGTCGCGGCTGCGAACGCGCCACCGGCGCTGTCGCGTTCAGGTCCGCGGGCAGGCGCCCCTTCGCGATGCGCTCGACCTCGTCGAGCGGGCGCGAGGCGAGCGCCTCGTGGATCGCGTCGAGCGGCATGTGCCGCTCCTGCAGCGCCCGGATGGCCCTGAGCCGCGCGAGGTGCTCCTCGCCGTAGGCCGTGTCGGGCCCGCGGAACTCGGGCGCCGGCACGAGGCCCCGCTGCACGTAGTACCGCACCGTGCGCGCCGAGACCCCGGCCCGCTCCGCGAGCTCGTCGAGCTTCCACCGGGGGCTTCGCCGCTCGTCCATGACGGCGCCTACGATGGTTCGCGACACCGCCACTGTCAAGTTGACAGTGGGTGATTTCGGGCGGGGCTGATACCAACTTCACGTCAAGTTTGCCGCTTTCGCGTGTGCGACGTGTCCCCCCACCCAACGCTGTCGCGCACCT
>JBDHVF010000240.1:0-9893 GCA_039809605.1 Polyangiales bacterium
ACGCCTCGTCCATCAGGTCGAACGACAGCGCCGAGAGGAGCACGCCGCTGCCGAAGGCCATCACGGCGGCGATCCACCGCTGCGACACGCGCGCCCAGTAGCCCACGGCGGCGCCGACGAGCAGCGCCGAGCCCGCGAGCAGGCCCCAGAGCCCCGCGACCAGCGCCGTGAGGCTCATCGGCGCCACCGCGCGCGGCGCTTCGGGCGCCGGCGCGCCCACCAGGCGAGCGCGCCCACCGTCACGCCCGCGAGCGCGACGCCGACGCCCGCGCGCACCATCGACCTGCGGATGGCCTCGTCGTGGCGGCGCACGATGGCCGACTCGGGGTGCGGGTCGCGCGCGGTGGCGAGAGGCCCGTCGGGCCCCGACTCCCACGCCATGTCGACGACCTGCGCGAGGTGCAGCGCGCGGCGGCCCGTCTGCTGCTCGATCTGCGTGCGGCAGCTGAAGCCGTCGGCGAGCACGAGCGTCGTCGCCGGGGCCGCGCGCACCGCGGGCAGGAGCGCGCGCTCGCCGCACGCGAGCGCCACCTCGCGGGTCTCGCGCCCGAAGCCGAAGGAGCCCGCCATGCCGCAGCAGCCGCTGTCGAGCGCCTTGCTCGTGAGCCCGACGGCGTCGAGCACCTTCTGCTCGGCGTCGAAGCCGAGCACGGCGCGGTGGTGGCAGTGGGGCTGCGCGACGGCCTCGCGGCGCAGCGCGGGCAGCGCGCCCGCGTCGCGCGCCAGGAGCTCGCTGAGGAGCGTGGTCTGCGCGCCGAGGTTCTTCGCCTCGTTGCGCTCGGGCATGAGCCCGCGGAGCTCGTCGCGGAAGACCGACGCGCAGCTCGGCTCGAGCACGACCACGGGCGTGCCCGCGGCGACGTGGGGCGCGAGCGCGTCGAGCACGTCGTCGAGGTAGCGCCTCGCGAGGTCGAGCATGCCGAAGTCGTAGAGGGGGCGGCCGCAGCAGAGCGGGCGGTCGGGGATCGCCACCTCGTAGCCCGCGCGCTCGAGCACGCGCACGGCCGCCTGGGCGACCTCGGGGTCGAAGTGGTCGGTGAAGGTGTCGGGCCAGAGGAGCACGCGACGCCCCGTGGCGGGCGACGGTCCACGGCGCGCGAACCACGCGCGGAAGGTCTCGGGCGCGAAGCGGGGCACGTCGCAGTCGGGGTGCATTCCCGCGGCGCGCTTCGCGAGCGAGCGCAGCCCGGGGAGCTGCGTGGCGAGGTTGACCAGGCCCGGCGCGAGCGAGGCGAGGCGGGCCCAGCGGTCGATGCGCCCGAAGGCGTACGCGTGCCGCGGGCGCAGGTGGCTCTCGTAGTAGTGCGAGAGGAACTCGGCCTTGTACGTGGCGACGTCGACGTTGACCGGGCAGTCGCCCTTGCAGCCCTTGCACGCGAGGCAGAGGTCGAGCGACTCCTTCACGGCCTCGTCGCCGAGGCCGCCCCGCACGGGGCCGCCGTTGCGGAGCGTCTCCCAGAGCAGGTGCGCGCGGCCGCGGGTCGAGTGGCGCTCCTCTTCGGTGACCATGAAGCTCGGGCACATCACCTCGCCCTCGCTCTCGAGCCTGCGGCACTTGCCGACGCCCACGCAGCGCAGCGTGGCGCGCGCGAAGCTCCCGTGGTCGTCGGGGAACCTGAAGTGCGTCTCGGGCTGGGCCGGGTCGTAGTCCGCGCCGAGGCGAAGGTCCTGGTCCATGCGCCGCGGGTCGACGACGCGGCCGGGGTTCATCCTGTCGTCGGGGTCCCAGATGCGCTTGAACTCCCCGAAGGCCTCGACGAGCTCGGGGCCGAACATCTTGTGGAGGAACTCGGCGCGCGCCTGCCCGTCGCCGTGCTCTCCGCTGAGCGACCCCTGGTACTTCTTCGCCACGAGGTCGGTCGCCTCGTCGACGAACGCGCGGAAGCGCGCGACGCCCGCGGCGCTCACGAGGTCGAAGTCCACGCGGCAGTGCACCACGCCCATGCCGAAGTGCCCGTAGAGCGACGGCCCGAGGCCGTAGCGGTCCATCAGCGCGCGCAGGTCGCGCAGGTAGTCTCCGAGGCGCTCGGGGGGCACCGCGGAGTCTTCCCAGCCGGGCCACGTGTCGGGCTCGCCGGGCACGAAGGCCGTGGCCCCGAGGCCCGACTCGCGCATCGTCCAGAGGCGCTCCTGCTCGCCGGGGTCGTCGAGCACGCGCAGGCCCACGGGCCTCGTCTCAGCGCGCTGCATGCGCTCGACGAGGTGGCGCGCCCGCGCCTCGACCTCGGCCCGGTCGTCGCCGCCGATCTGCACGAGCAGCCACGCCTCGCCCTCGGGCAGGAGCCCGAGCGCGCCCACGTCGGTGCCGCCCTTCTTCGCGATGTGCTTATAGAGCAGGCGGTCCATGCCCTCGACGGCCATGGGGTCGACGTCGGCCGCGAGCACGTCGCGCACGCGGTCGCCCGCGGTGCCCAGGTCGGGGTATGCCAGCTCGACGACCACGCGCGCGCGGCGCAGGTCGACGAGCCGCAGCGTCGCCTCGAGGATCGTCACGCACGTGCCCTCGCTGCCCACGATGGCGCGGGCGACGTTGAGCCGGCCGTCTTCGTTCGGCAGCAGCGCGTCGAGGTTGTAGCCCGACACCCGCCGCGGCAGCTTCGGAAAGCCCTCGCGGATGCGCTCTCCGTAGCGGTCGCGCAGCGCGCGCAGCGCGGCGTAGACCTCGCCCTCGCGGCCGGGGCGGCGGGCGGCGTCGGCGAACTCGGCGTCGGTCATCCACCCGAGGCGCATGCGCGTGCCGTCGTAGAGCAGCACCTCGAGCGCCTCGACGTTGTGCACGGCGATGCCGGCGTACTGCGCGTGCATGCCGCCGCAGTTGTTCGAGAGCATGCCTCCGAAGCCGCAGCGGCTGTGCGTGGCGGGCTGCGGCCCCCAGGTGAGCTTGTAGGGCGCCGCGGCGCGCGAGAGCTCGTCGCAGATCACGCCGGGCTCGACGCGCGCGAGGCGGCGCGAGGGGTCGAGCGCGAGGATCGTGCGCATGTACTTCGAGAAGTCGAAGACCACGGCGCGGTTGCACGACTGGCCCGCGAGCGAGGTGCCGCCCGTGCGCCCGACGATGGGCGCGCCGTGGCGCCGGCAGGCGGCGACGGCGGCGACGACGTCGTCTTTGCTCTTCGGCAGCACGACGCCGAGGGGGGTGTGCCAGTAGTTCGACGCGTCTTGCGCGTAGAGGCCGAGCGAGCCCTCGTCGAAGCGCACCTCGCCCACGATCGAGCGGGCGAGGTCTTGGGCCAGCGCCGCGAGGTCGATGTCGACGTCGCGCGGCTTCGCGCGGCGCGGGGGCGGCGGGCGCACGAGGCGCTCGACGGGCACCAGGGGCGCGTGCGCGGTCACGTCAGCGCCTCGTCTTCTCGCCGAGGCTGGGGAACACCTGGCGGATCGCCTGCCTGATCACGCCGCCCTCGTCGGGGTCGCGCTTGAGCATCGCCATGCCGAAGGCCTTGGCCTGCTTGAGGGTGATGTGCGGCGGCAGCGGGGGCACGTCGGGGTCGACGACGGCCTCGAGCACCACGGGGCGCTCGGCGGCGAGGGCGTCGGTCCACGCGTTGGCGAGCTCCTCGGGGTCGTCGACGCGAATGCCCCCGAGCCCGAGCAGCGTGGCGTACTCGGCGAAGGGGAAGTCGGGCAGGTCCTGCGAGGCGGCGTACTTGGGGTCGCCCGCCATCGCGCGCATCTCCCAGGTGACCATATTGAGGTCGTTGTTGTGGAGCACCAGCACCACGAGGCGCGGGTCCTTCCACTCGCGCCAGTACTTCGCGATGGTGACGAGCTCGGCGTTGCCGTTCATCTGCATCGCGCCGTCGCCCACGAGCGCGATCACGGGGCGGTCGGGGTAGGCGAACTTCGCCCCGATGGCGTAGGGCACCGCGGGGCCCATCGTGGCGAGCGAGCCCGAGAGGCTGGCCATCATCCCGCGCCGGAGCTTGAGGTCGGTGGCGAACCACGTGGCCGTGGTGCCCGAGTCGGCCGTGATGATGCAGTCGTCGGGCAGGCGCGGAGAGAGCTCCCAGAAGACCCGCTGGGGGTTGATGGGGTTGGCCGCGAGGTGGGCGCGCTCGCGGGTGAGGTCGTCCCACGATTTGCGCGCCGACTCGAGCTTCTCCCTCCACGAGCGGTCCTGCTTGCGGGCGAGCCTGGGGATGAGCGCGCGGAGCGTCTCGCGCGCGTCGCCCACGAGGCCCACGTCCATCGGGTAGCGCAGGCCCACCATGCGCCCGTCGAGCTCGATCTGAACGCCCTTGGCCTGCCCCTCTTCGGGCAGGAACTCGGGGTACGGGAAGCTCGACCCGACGACGAAGAGCGTGTCGCAGCCGCGCATCATCTCGTAGCTCGGGCGCGTGCCCAGGAGCCCGATGGAGCCCGTGACGAAGGGCAGGTCGTCGGGCACGACGGCGCGCCCGAGGAGCGCCTTCGCGACGCCCGCGCCGAGCAGGTCGGCCGCGGCGATGACCTCGTCGACGGCGCCCGCCGCGCCCGCGCCCACGAGCATCGCCACGCGCTCGCCCGCGTTGAGCACCGCGGCCGCGCGCGAGAGGTCGGCCTCGCCGGGGATCACCCGCGGCGCCGAGAACCCCACGCTCGTGTGCACGGTGTCGTGCTCGTGCGGCGGGGTCTCGACGGCGTCCATCTCCTGCACGTCCTTGGGGATGATCACGCACGTGACCGTGCGCTCGGCGAGGGCAATGCGCACCGCGCGGTCGACGAGGTGGCGCAGCGACGTCGGGCTCATCACCGTGTGCACGTACTCGTGGGCGACGTCCTTGAAGAGCGACGAGAGGTCGACCTCCTGCTGGTAGTCGCCGCCCATCGCGGTGGTGGCCGACTGGCCCACGATGGCGACCACGGGCGCGTGGTCCATCTTCGCGTCGTAGAGCCCGTTGAGCAGGTGGATCGCGCCGGGCCCCGACGTGGCGAGGCACACGCCCACCTCGCCGGTGAACTTGGCGTGGCCGCAGGCCATGAACGCCGCCATCTCCTCGTGGCGCGCCTGGATGAACCGCACGCCGTGGTCGTCGCGGTTGAAGGCGCCCATGATGCCGTTGATGCCGTCGCCGGGGTATCCGAACACGCGGCGCACTCCCCACTCGGCGAGCCTCTGCAAGAGGAAATCACTGACATTCATTGGCTGCCTCCGTGAACGCGTTGGTCACTCGAACGTCCGTGGTGCCACGCACGCACGGTTCCTTCAGACACACTGTCGCGAGCGCGCCCCAGGGGTCAGCGGTGGCGCGCGCGGAGCCGCTGGACGAGGGCCGCGCCCGCGAAGCCCACGACGGCCGCGCCGAGGCCCGCGGCGAGGTCGCGCTTGTGCATCGAGCCCCAGAGCGCGAGGCTGCGGTCCTTCGCGCGGTCGTCGAAGCGCCCGTGCGCGCCGAGGTCTCCGGGGAGCGGGGCCCAGAGGTTGTCGGGGCGCCCCTCGATCGCGGGGTCGTCGGTCTGCTGCGCGTCGTAGCCCGTGGCCGCGAGGTAGCGGTCGAGCAGCCCCGGCGCGAGCTTGTTGCCCACGACGGCCTCGATGGTGGGCCACGCGACGTACATCTCTCTCCGGTCGTGCGTGGCGGCGTAGACGATCGCCTCGGCGGCGACCTCGGGCTGAAAGATCGGCGGCACGGGCTGGGCCCTGCGCGGCAGGCGCGAGCGCACCTGGTCGAACTGCGGGGTGTTGAGCGCCGGCATCTGCACCATGGTCAGCCGCACGCGGCTCCCGTCGTGCAGGAGCTCGCAGCGCAGCGAGTCGCAGAAGCCCTGCACGGCGTGTTTGGCCGCGCAGTAGGCCGACTGCAAGGGGATGCCCCGGTACGCGAGCGCCGAGCCGACCTGCACGATCACCCCGCTGTCGCGCGGGAGCATGCGGCGCAGGGCCGCGAGCGTGCCGTGCACGTAGCCCAGGTAGGTCACCTCGGTGACGCGGCGGTACTCCTCGGCGGTCATCTCCTTCACGGGGGAGAACACCGAGGCCATGGCGTTGTTGACCCAGACGTCGATGGGCCCGAACTCTCTCTCGACGAGCGCCGCCGCGGCCTCGACGCGCTCGGCGTCGGCCACGTCGGCCTGGAGCACGAGGCCCCTGCCCCCGAGCTCGTCGACCTCGCGCTTCGCCGCTTCGAGCCCCTCGAGCCCCCGCGCGAGGAGCCCCACGCGCGCGCCCCGCTTCGCGAACGCGCGCGCCGTCGCGCGCCCCACGCCCGCCGAGGCGCCCGTGATCACCACCACCGGATCGCGTTCGAACTCTCTCATCGCGCTTCGCCTCCGTGCTCGTCCGCTACCTGCCGAGCACCGCGCGTGCCGGAGGCGCGGTGAACGGGGGCGGCGTTCGGGTGCGCACGTCGAAGAGCACGAGCCCGACGAGCAGCGCGACGAAGCCCACGGCGACGGCGAGCACCGCGCGGTGGGTGTAGCGGGCGGCGACGAGCTCCATGAAGACCAGGGCGATGACGGCGGCCTTGACGGCGGCGATCGCGAGCGCGACGGGGGCCGCGGCGGCGCCGAGCGAGAGCGACGAGAGCGCGAAGCTCGCCGCGGCCAGCGCGAGCAGCGCCAGCCACGCGACGGTGAGGGCCATGCCCGAGGCGTTGCGCACGGTCACCCCCTGCCCATGAGGTAGAACATCGGCCAGAGGAAGACCCACACCAGGTCGACCAGGTGCCAGTACATCGCGCCGAGCGCGAGGGGGTGCTCCCTCGGCGGCGCGACGCGGCCGAGGGCGACGCGGAGCCCGAGCCACGAGAGCGCCGAGGCGCCCACGAAGACGTGCACCGCGTGGAGGCCCGTGGCGATGAAGTAGAGCGTGAAGAAGGGCGCGAGGCCCGGCTCGCGGTGCGCTTCGAAGAACCTCCCGCGGCCGCCGGGGTAGATCCCCTCGTCGAAGTGCCTCGCGTACTCGACGCCCTTCACGGTGAGAAAGACCAGGCCGAGCGCGACGGCGAGCGCGACGAGGGCCGCGGCCCGACCGCGACGTCCCTGGCGCAGCGCGTGGAGCCCCGACGCGACGGCGTAGCTGCTGGTGAGGAGCACGGCGGTGTTGGCCGAGCCGAGCATCACCTCGGCGTGCGCGACGCCGGCCCTGAAGCCCTCGGGGTACTCCGCGCGGTAGGCGGCGTAGAGGGCGAAGAGGCCCGCGAAGAGCAGCACCTCGCTGGCGAGAAAGAGCCACATGCCCAGGTGCGCCGCGTCGCGCTGCGCGTCGAGGTCGGCGAACTGCTCGGCGGCGGCCGGCGCGCTCACGACGGCACCTCGGCGCGCGAGTAGTCGTAGGCGTCGCGCTCGAGCGGAGGGGCCGCGCGGAAGTTGTGGGGCGGCGGCGGCGAGCTCGTGCGCCACTCGAACGAGGCCGAGCCCCAGGGGTTGTCTCCCGCGCGGGGGCCGAACAGGGCGGCCCAGAGGAGGTACGCGAGCGTGAGGAGCATGCCCGCGGCGAGCGCGAACGACCCGACGGTCGACACGACGTGCAGCGTCTGGAAGCGCGCGGGGTACTCGTAGTAGCGCCGCGGCATGCCCCCGTTGCCGAGGAGGAACTGCGGGAAGAACGTGCCGAAGAAGCCCACGAACACGAGCGCCGCCGCGAGCACGCCGAGGCGCTCGGGGTACATGCGCCCGGTGAGCTTGGGGAACCAGTAGTGCAGCGCCGAGAGGAAGGCCGTGAGCGTGCCGCCCACCATGATGAAGTGGAAGTGGGCCACGACGAAGTAGGTGTCGTGCCAGTGCACGTCGAGGCTCATCGACGCCACGGCCACGCCCGTCATGCCCCCGAACACGAACAGGAAGAGGAACGCGAAGACGTAGAGCAGCGGGGTCTTCGGGTCGATGGAGCCGCGGTACATGGTGCCGACCCACGCGTAGACCTTCACGGCCGAGAAGATGGCGACGAGCATCGAGAGCAGGCCGAAGGCGCCCGCGTCGAAGGCCGACATGCCCGCGACGAACATGTGGTGCCCCCAGGTGAGAAAGCCCACGAACGCGATGCCGAGCGTCGAGTACGCGATGGCCTTGTACGAGATGGGGTTCTTGCGGCAGAAGGTGCAGACCACCTCGGAGACGACCCCCATCGCGGGCAGGATCATGATGTAGACCGCGGGGTGCGAGTAGAACCAGAAGAGGTGCTGAAAGAGCACCGGGTCGCCGCCGCGCGAGGGGTCGAAGAGCCCCCAGTCGAGCGCGTGGTCCAGGCCCACGAGCGCGAGCGAGAGGCCGAGCACGGGCGTCGCGAGCACCTGGATCACGCTCGTGCCGTAGATGGCCCAGACGAAGAGGGGCAGGCGCATCCACCCGAGGCCGCGGGCGCGCATGGTGTGGGTGGTGGCGATGAAGTTCACGCCCGAGAGAATGGTCGACCAGCCGAGGATGAAGATGCCCGTGACCACGGGCACGACGGCGGTGGGCGAGCGGGCGCTGTAGGGGGCGTAGAAGGTCCAGCCCGTGTCGACGCCGTTGAAGAACATGCCCGCGAGGGCCACGAGGGCGCCGAGGGCGTAGAGGTAGAAGCTCAGGAGGTTGAGCCGCGGGAAGGCCACGTCCTTCGCGCCGACCATCACGGGCAGCAGGAAGTTGCCGAACCCGCTGGGGATCGACGGGATCATGAAGAGCCAGACCATCACCACGCCGTGCAGGGTGAAGAGGCGGTTGTAGGTCATGGCGGTCATCACGGTGGGCCCGGGCGAGAGGTGCTCGACGCGCAGCGCGAGCGCGAACGCGCCGCCGAGCGCCATCGAGAGCGACGAGGCCGCGAGGAACATCACCCCGATGCGCTTGTGGTCGGTGGTGGCGAGCCACGACCCGATCGTGCGCCCGGCGTTGAGGTACGTGCGCGGCGACGGGTCGTCGATGGGCACCGTGGTGATGGACGTGGTCATGGCCCCCTCCCCGCGTCGGGCTCGACGCGCGCGGCGGGGAGCGCCACCGACGGCGCCGGCCCCGTGAGTCGAAGCGATCGGATGTACTCGACGAGCGCGGCGGCTTCGGGCGGGTCGAGCACGCCGAAGTAGGTCGGCATCACGGGGGCGAAGCCCGCGACGACCTCCTCGGCCGGGTCCATCATGGAGCGGGTGAGGTACGCCTCGTCGGCGACGACGCGCCGCCCGTCGGCGAGCGTGACCTCGCGGCCGAAGAGCCCGCGCCACGTCGGCCCGATGTGCCGCTGGCCGTCGACCGTGTGGCACGCGAGGCACTGCCTTCGCACGGCCACCTCGCGCCCGAGCGCGGGCAGGTCGATGCCGCCGGGCTCGCGCCGCGCCGAGGGTTCGAGCCACGACTGGTAGTCCTCGGGCGAGAGCACCACGACGCTCGCCCGCATGCGCGAGTGCGACAGGCCGCAGTACTCCGCGCAGAACACGTCGTAGGTGCCGGGCCGGTCGGCGGTGAACCACGCGGTGACGTAGCGGCCGGGCAGCACGTCTTGCTTGAGCCGCAGGGCGGGCACGAAGAAGCTGTGGATCACGTCGCGCGAGGTCATCACCAGGCGCACCGGGCGCCCCGCGGGCACGACCAGCACGGCGCCCTCGCTCGAGCCGTCGGCGCGGGCGAACTTCCACATCCACTGCTTCGCGGTGACGTAGACGTCGAGGGCGCCGCGCGGGGGCTCGCGCATGCGGAGGTACTGCCGGTAGCCCGCGACCCAGAACGCGAGGAAGAGCCCCAGGGTGCCCGCGACGAGCGCGGCCTCGAGCCCGGTGGGCATGCTCACCGGGGGCGTCGGCCCCTCGGCCCGCCTGCGGTAGCGCGCGAGGAACCACAGCGCCACGAGCGCTACGAGCGTGGCGCCGAGCATCGTGGCGGAGATCACCACGAAGTGCAGATGGTCGACCTCGCGCGCCATCGCCGACGCCTGCGGCGGGAGCCCGAGCGCGCGACGCAGGAGCTCGTTCATGGCCCCTCCCCTCGGGCGACGGCCTCCATCG
>JBDHVF010000241.1:0-9889 GCA_039809605.1 Polyangiales bacterium
CGCGCGCGCCCACGACCGCCGCCATCGCGCGGATCATCCGCCGCGCTCGCGCTCGCTCGCCCGCCTCGTCGGGCCACACGCCGCCGCCCTCGGCGCGGCCGAGCGCGATCACCACGTCGACGAAGCGCTCCACGGGCGCGAGCGCGCGGTCGACGCGAGGAACGCGCGGGACGCCCTCGGGCCAGCGCTCTCCGTCGGGCGCGAGCCACAGCCAGTCGGCCACGGCTTCGAACGGCGTTCGCGCGCGCACCAGCGTGTCGACGAGCCGTCCGCGGTAGGTGAAGCCCTCGTCGCCCACCGAGGTGATGGACGTGTCGAGCACGGGCTCTCCCCAGCGCAAGGCGCCCGCGGCCACGGCGCCGTGACCCCGACGGGCCTCGCTGCGCGCCGCGACGCGCTCGACGTCGTCGGCGTGGTAGCGCCGCGTGCGCCCCTCGCCCGCGCAGCGGATCGCCCCGCGGCTCACGTACGTGTAGAGCGTCGCGCGCTTCACCCCGAGCCGCGCGCACGCGTCGGCCGAGGTGAGCCAGCGCTCCGAGCGCGACGCCGTCACCCCACGAGCCCCGGCAACACGCCGTCGCCCGCGTCTCCCCAGCCGCGCACGTCGGAGCCCATCGCCCGCGCGATCGCCGCGAGGAGCTGGCCGTGGCGCGTCCCCCGGCGCTCGAGCACGCGGCCGGGGGTGACGCATCCGCCCGCGCGGCCCGCGAGCACGAAGGGCATGTCCGAGTGCGTGTGCGTGTTGCCGTCGCTCACCTCGGAGCAGAGCAGCACGAGCGAGTGGTCGAGCATGGTGCCGTCGCCCTCGGGCACCGCGCGCATGGATTGAAGCAGGTACGCGAACTGCGCCACCCACCACCGCACCTGCTTCACGAAGTCGGTGAAGAGGCGGTTCGAGCGGTCGTGCCGCGCGCCGTAGTGCGACGCCTGATGGCTGCGCATGTCGAAGCCCGGGTCGTACATCTCGGTGCCGCGAAAGCGGCTCATGATGAGCTCGCTCGTGTGCTGCGACGACTGGATCACCCCCACGCGCGTGAGCCCGCACGCCATCGCCAGCACCGTCGTGTCGATCTGCGCGCGCAGCACCGCGGGGAAGTTCTCGGGCGCGTTGAGCCCCGCCCCCGTCGGCGGCTCGAAGCGCATCGCGGGCATCGCGCAGCGCGGCCCCTCGGTCATCGCCCCCGCGTCGGAGGTCACCGCGCCCGCGTCGCTCGACGGTTGCGTGCGGGTGATGCGCGCCGACACCTCGCGCAGCGCTTCGAGGTGCGCGTCGAGGCGCACGCGCTCGCTGTCGCCGAGGCGTCCGCGCAGGTCGTTGAGGTCGCCGAGCGCGGTCTCGAGCGCGAGGCGGTCGGCGTCGTCGTCGACGGTGGTCATGGGCGCGCCCGCGTCGGCGGCGGTCATCGCAGGAGGCGTGACGGCCCCCATGAACATGCGCCGGAAGGCCGCCACGGGGTCGTCGTCGGGGGCGACGGTGACGCCGGGGCTCGCGTACGAGATGAACTTGTCGCCCGAGGCGTTGTTCTGCGTGGCGGCGGCGCCGAGGTAGAGGTGGCGAAAGGGCGCGTCGCGCCCCACGGTGCGCGCGAGGTGCTGGTCGATCGACTCGCCGTTGCCCCCGTCGACGGCCGTGAGGAGCTTCTTCGCGCCGCCGGGGTGGCTGCCCTCGTCGGTCGACCCCATCGAGAGGCCGTGGAGAAAGACGCACTCGCGGCGAAGGTCTCCGAGCGGTTCGAGCAGCTCGCTGAGCGTCACGTCGCCGCCCGCGGCGCGCGCTTCCCAGAGGCCGGCTTCACCGTCCTGGCTGCGCCCCGCGACGCCGTCGGGAAAGTAGAACACGACGAGCCGCCTCGCCCGCCCCGCCCCGTCGGCGCGCGCCCCCCTCTGCGAGGCCATGTAGAACGGCAGCGCCGACGCGGCCCCGAGGGCGGCTTGCAGGAACCTTCTGCGCGCGATGGTTCGCATACGTCTCTCTCTTCAGCGACGGGTGACGAAGTCGGGCGACGTGACCACGGCGACCATGAGCTCTCGCAGGTCTCCGCCTGCCGCTCGCAGCCGCGCCGTTGCCGCGCGCACGGCGCAGCGCTGCGCGGCCGTCTCTCGAAAGCCCCGCGCGAAGCGGTACCACTGGCGCGCGAAGCACTGCTCCGCCGCGGGGCTCGCGGCGAGGGCGGCGCCGAGCTCCGCGGGCGTGGAGAAGTCGAGCGAGGTGCCCGCGCCGAAGCCCTCGAGGTCGGTGATGCGCCCGGCGTGATCGACGGGCATGCCCGCCTCGGTGGTACGGGTGCGCCCCGCGGCGTCGAACTGTTCGAAGCCGAAGCCCACGCCGTCGATGCGCTCGTGACACGTCGAGCACGCGGGGCGTGAGGTGTGCTGCGCGAAGCGCTGCCGCGTGGTGGCGCGCGGGTCGACGTCGGGCACGCCCCCCGCGTTGGGCGGGGGCGGAGGGAACTCCTGGCAGAGCAGGTTCGCTCGCACGAAGAGCCCTCGCAGAATGGGAGAGCCCTGGTCGCTGTGGGCGTAGCGGGTCATCACGGCGCCCTGGGCGAGCACGCCTCCGCGGCGCTCGTCGGGCAGCGTCACGCGACGCACCTCGGGGCCCGTCACCCCGGTGATCCCGTAGTAGCGCGCGAGGGTCTCGTCGACGAAGCCCTCGGTCGCGGTGAAGAGCTCGCCGAAGCGGTGGCTGCCGTCGAAGACCACGTAGGTGACCAGGCGCCGGGTCTCGTCGAGCATGCGCGTGCGCACCGCGTCGCTGAGCTCGGGGAAGAGCATCGCGTTGCGCGGCGTGGTCGCGACGCTCTCGACGCCGAGCCACTGGAGCGCGAAGGCCCCCACCTGCTCCCTGGCGCGGGGATCGGCCATGAGCCTGCGCGCCTCGCGCTCGATCGACGCGGTGTCGGAGAGCCCGCCGTGCGCCGCGAGGTCGAGCAGCGCGTCGTCGGGCATGGTCCCCCAGAACGTGTACGAGAGCGCCGAGGCGAGCTCCCACTGCGTGAGGCGCCAGGTTCCGTCGGCGCTCGCGTCGCCCATCTCCGAGCGGTAGAGGAACGACGGCGACACCAGCATGGCCCGCACCGCGCGCCGCACGCCCGCGTCGACGTCGCGCGCGCCCGTGACCAGCGCCCGGTAGCGCGCCGCCTCTGCCTCGGTGAGCGGCCTGCGGAACGCCCTTCGCCCGAAGCCCGTCACCACGCGCTCGGCGCACGCGCCCGCGTCGCCCCCGGCGTCGCACCCGACGATCGCGCGGAGCTGCGGCCCGAGCGCGTCGACCACGGCGCCCGCCGCGCGCAGGTGCTCGTTGACGTGCACCGAAGTGACGAGCGCCGCGTCGGCGTTGTCGTCGAAGAGAAAGCCCTGCGGGCGCGCGTCGACGGGGAGCATCGCCGCCGGGTCGAAGGGCAGCGACGGCCGCGCGGGAGGCGTCGGCGCGGGCGCGTCGCACGCCACGGTGAGCACCGAGTTCTGGCCTCCGAAGCCGTCGGGCGCCGTGGTGGGGTTGCTCGGGTCGCGCACCCACTCGGAGCCGTCGAGCACGAACTTGTACTGGTGCGTGCCGTTGGCGAGGGTCTGGTCGGCCTCCCACGCGCCCGCGGTCGAGCGGGTCATGGGCCACGCCGTCGGAGACCAGCCGTTGAAGGTGCCCGCGAGGTTCACCGAGCGCAGCGCGCGCCCCGCGGGGTCGAACGCGAAGTGCCTGCGGTTGCAGTCGCCCATCGGCGCGGGCGCGGGCGACGAGCCCGCGAGGCCGAAGAGGTCGCGCAGCGTGGCGCGGTACTCGCGGCGGTTGAGCAGCCGCAGGCGCCGCGGCGAGGGGGGGATCACGTCGCACGCGAGGGCCTGCGCGGTGAACGACGTCTTGATGTACGCCGCGAGCGAGCTGGCGCACTCGCCGCGACACGCCGCGGGGTTGCCCGAGGGCATGCGCTCGTCGATCACGCGCGTGAGCTCGGCGACCGAGCGGGGCGTGTCGACGAGGCGAGGGCCCAGCGCCCCTTCGCCCGCCTCGCCGTGACACGCCGCGCACATCGACGCGTAGCGCGCCGCGGGGTCGACCGACGCGACGGTCGAGGGCGGCGGTGTCGACGCGTCGGGGCGCGGGGCGTCGGGCGCCGCGTCGCAGCCGAGGGCCAGGGCGACGAGCGCGATCGAGCGGGGGCGCGGTTGCACGGCGCGCGATGCTACACGCGGCGCGAAGAGAGCGAGAGAGCCCGCGGGGCTACTTCTTCTTCGCGGGCGCGATGGGCGCGATGGCGTCGGGGGCGCGCGTGCCCATCGCGGTGCGGAGACGTCGCGTGCGCGCCTCGCCCGCGGGCGCGGGGCTCGGGAGCGGCGCGTAGGGCGGCAGCGACGCCACGCCGGCCTCGCGCGCGAGGCGCTCGAGCACCAGGGGCAGCGCGCCGGCGCGCTTCGAGGGCTGCACCGAGACCATGGCGCGAAGGGCCTCGTCGAGCTCGGGGGGCGTGTCGGGGAGCTTCACGCCCGCGAGCGAGGTGGCCGTCGGGTCGCCGTAGAGGAGCTCCGACGCGAGGGCGCCGAGCGAGAAGAGGTCCGCACCCGCGTTGCAGCGCTTGCCCGCGCGGACCTCGGGCGCGAGGTAGGGGAGCACCTCGGGGTGGTGTTCCATGTGCGTGGAGAGCCGGTTGGGCGGGAGCGCGGCGGCGATGGCCGGGTCGGTGAGCTCGACCGAGTCGGCCGTCACCTGCACGCTCTCGGGGTAGAGCGCGCCGTGCGACGACACCCTGTGCAGCTCTCGCAGCGCGCCCGCGACGCCCTGGAGCACCCCGAGGGCCTGGTCGGGCTCGAGGCGCCGCTCGGCCGCGCGGTACGCCCTGAGGATGCGCCGCAGCGACGCGCCGAAGACCCAGCGCGACACGACGAACACCACGGCGCCCGCGTCGACGCCCGCGTCGAGGGGCATCGCCACGCGGTGCATCGCGCGCCCCTTGAGCTGCGCGAGCGCGGCCACGAAGGCGTCGCGCTCGCCCGACGTGGGCAAGAGGGCGTGGGGCACGACCTTCACGGCCACGGCCTGCCCGCCCTCGTCGCGCGCGCGGTACGTGGTGCCGAGGGGCCCCGTGCCGTAGGCCTCGAGCACGAGGTAGCGCTCGGCCACGCGGTCGCCCGAGGCGTACGGGGCCGCGGGGCGCGCCAGGGTCACGGCCTCGAGCGCGTCGGGGCTCGTGAGGCTGGCGCCGCAGCGCAGGCACCGCCGCGCGGCCGTCGCGACCGCGGCCTGACACTGCGGGCAGCGCGGGCGCGCCGCGGTGCCCTTCTTGACGTCGCTCCCGTCGCTCTTCACGCCGGCGGCGACCGTATCACAGCGCCGCGGCGGGGCGGGTGACGGCGCGCGTCACCGGAAGGAGACCACGCCGACGAGGCGCCCGCCCCAGTGCCCGTGGAGGGTGACCGCCACGTCGTCGGTCACGCCGCGGCGCGTGCGAGACCACACCTCGACGCGCACGTCGCGCCCCAGGGTGAACACCTGTCGCGCGAGCGGTGCGAGCGCCTCCGCGAGCGGCTCGTTGCGGGCGGCGACCCTGAACACGAAGCGGTCGGCGCAGCTCTTCAGCGAGTCCTCGCCGCAGGAGAGACGCTCCGCGCTCAGGCCCTCGGGCTTGACGAAGGTCGCGCGGGCGACGACCGAGCGCACCGAGTCTTCCACCTCGTCGACGGCGCGGGCCTCGACGGAGGGCAGCGCGGCGACGCCGACGTCGAGCTCGGTGGCCACCCGCTTCACGGCCGTGGCGAACGCGTCGTGGTCGAAGCGCTGGGTCGTCGCGAGCGCGCCCCGCGCGACGCGGTCTCCGGGGCCGAAGAGGATCGAGTCGAGCGCGCCGGGCGCCGGCCGGCTGATGATGTCACCGGGCTCGGGCGCGGCGGGCGAGGTGTCGATCGACGACGGCGCGGTCGTCGCGTCGTCGGCGCCGGGGCCGCAGCCCGCGGTCGAGAGCAGCGCGAGCGCGCCGGCCGTGAGGAGCGAGCGCGCGGCCGTCAGAACGGACGATGAAGAGTTCATGACGACGCCTCCAGTCAGAGGGTCGCGCGCCGATTCCTCTCACAAGCCCCGCGTCTTCGATCGGGCAGTGGTGAGCGCGACGCGCCACCCGCCCGGGTACCTCCATGCGCCGTGCCAGGGGACGGGGGCGCACTTGACGACACGCGCCGTGTCGTGCGACGCGCTCGGTCGATGACGCGCGCGCCCCTGCTCTCGATGACCCTGTGCCTCTGCGCGGCCGTCGCGGCGCCGTCGGCGGCCCTCGCCCAGCAGCCGCGCCCGGGCGCCGACGCGGGCCGCAGCGCCGCCGACGAGGCCCGGCGCGCGCAGGTGGTGGCGCGCGTCAACGCCGCGGCCATCACCGTGGGCGAGCTCGAAGACCTGCTCAACGAGGCCCCCGCGCCCATCCGGCAGACGTACCTCGACCCCGCGCGGCGCCGCGAGTACCTCGAGAACCTGGTGATGACCTTTCTGCTCGCCGACGAGGCCCGGCGGCGCGGCCTCGACCACGACCCGCAGGTCTCGCAGACCGTGCGGCGCATCCTGGGGCAGCGGGTGGAGCAGGTGGCCATCCTCGACGCGATCACGCCCGACCGGGTGACCGACGCCGAGGTGCGCCAGTGGTACGACGCCCACGTCGCGGACTACCAGCAGCCCGAGTACCGCCGCGCCACGGCCGTGATCACCAGCGACCGGGCCACCGCGCAGCGGGTGATCGACGAGGCCCGCCGCGTGCGGGGCGACATGCGCCGCGTGCGGGAGCTCGTGCGAGAGCTCTCGGTCGACGACGCTTCGAAGCAGCGCGACGGGGACCTCTTCTACTTCCAGCGCACGGGCATCGGGTCCGCGGGCGACAGCCCCCGCGTCGAGGCGCCGCTGGCCGAGGCGGTGTTCTCCCTCGCGCGGGAGATGGACGTGACCCCCCAGCCCGTCGCCCTCGCCAACGGGCGCTTCGGGGTGGCGGTGCTCACGGGCGTGCGCCCGGCCCTCCGCCGCTCGCTCGACGACCAGGGGGTGGTCAACTCCATCCGCGGGTTCATCGTGCGGGAGCGACGCGCCCAGCGGCGAGACCAGCTCCTTCAAGAGATCCGCACGCGGCTGCGCCCCGAGGTGCATGAAGATCGGCTCGAGGCCATCCACCTGCCGCCCGTGGACCCGGGCACCGTCGCGCCCTTCGCCCCCCCTCGGCCCGGCCCCGACGCGGGCCCCGCGCGCCCGTAGAGCCCACGTTTTCCTCTGCGGTTCGCCCGCGCTCCCGCCGTTGAACCCGTGTGTGTGACCGGCGCCCCCTCATGCGCCCCACGGAGCCCCGCGTGAACCTCCCGCCCGCCCCCTCGCCCTCGGCCCCGCCCGCCGCGTCGTCCGTGCGCCCGGCGCCGCTCGCCCAGCCCTCGCCGCGGGCGGCCCATCGCCTCCGCGCGTCGCTCGCGCGCCTCCTCCAGCGCGTGCGCAACCTCAACGTGACCGACTTCGAGAGCGGCGACCGGCCGCCGCTGCGCCTCGAGGCGCTGGCCCTGGGCGTGGCCGCCGACGTGGGCGCGGCCCTCGACGACGTGTGCGCGCACTACACCGCCGCGCGCCCCGCCGAGGGCGCCAGGGCCGACGAGATCCTCGACCTGGCCTCCATCGCCCGCATGGAGCTCTCGAACTTCGCCGCCGCCGTGGGGCGCGAGACCGACGGGCCCCCGTGGCACCGCGTGGCCGTGTGCGACAGCGTGCTGCAGGTGAGCCGCCGGTGCCTCCGCGCGCTCGACGCGATGATCGCCGACGCCGAGGGCCAGCCCCGCGCGCCCGACGACGACGACGAGACGGCCACCGCGGTGCAGATCCGCCAGGCGTACCTGGAGCTGCACCGCACGGCGACGGGCGACGACCTGCCCGACGCCGACACCATCCGCCCGCGGCTGCGCGCGGCGGGGAGCTGCGTGGCGCGCATGCTCGGGCGCCCGCTCGCGCAGTCGATCCGCGTGCACGACCGCTACGCGATGCGGGCGTTCCAGGCGCGCATCCGCGAGGCGCTGCTCGACCCGCGCCGCGACGACGCCGCCGACGACCGCCTCACGCGCCTCTGGCAGGACCTCACGAGCTTCACCTCGCTGCTGCTCGACGTGAACAAGCGCGCCGAGCTGCGCGTGCACGACCGCGCCGTCACCGAGGCCGCCCTGGCCGCCCTCGAGGGGCTGGCCCCGCTGGCCCCGACGCCGCCCGAGGTCATCGCCTCGCTGCGCCGCTGCGAGGGGCGCGACCCCGAGCTCGACATCCTCGTGGCGCGCGGCGCCCCCGCGGGCCCGCTGCGCCAATGCCTCGAGCGCGTGCGCGGCTCGCTCGTCGAGCAGTGCCCCCGCTCGCTCCACGCCAGCAGCGGCACCTGGAGCGGGCTGATCTAATCACCCCGCGAGTTCGAGCGTGGCCCGCACCATGCGCTCGATGCCCTCGTACGCCTCCGAGAGTTTTTGCGTGGCCGTGAACGCCGCGGCGCACACGAGCCGGTGCTCCCTGTCGACCGAGAGGTCACGCGCGCCGAGGGCGGTGACCTTCGCGCCCCAGGCCTCCATGTCGGCGAGCGCGCCCGACCCCGCGCCCGTGCCCAGCGAGACACCCAGCGCGCCGAACGCGCGCGCCGCCACGACGGGCGCCATGCACGCGAAGCCCATCGGGCGCCCCGCCCTGCGCATCGCGTCGAGAAAGCGCCCCACCTCGGGCGAGACCCTCGCGTCGCGGCCCGCGCGCGCGTGGTCGCAGAGCACCCGCGTCGCGCCGTAGCCGCCCGGCACGATCGCGGCGTCGAGCGCGACGCCCTCGAGCGCCGCCAGGTCGCGGATGTCTCCGCGGGCGAGGCGCGCGCTCTCGACCAGCACGTTGCGGCTCTCGCCGATCATGGGGTGGCCCGACAGGTGGTTCACCACCACGGGCATGGGCACGTTGGGCGCCGCGCACACGACCTCGGCGCCCGCGCGGTCGAGCGCGAGCAGCGCCGCGACGGCCTCCTGCGCCTCGCTGCCGTCGTACACGCCGCAACCCGAGAGCACCACCGCCACGCGCGGCGCCCGCTTCGCCCGAGGCTTCATCACGCGCGCAGGAGAGCACACGCCCGGCGCCGTTGACAACGCCCCCGCTCTCGCGCGCTGATCCCCGGCGCCATGCGCACGCGCTGCCTCGCCCTCGCCCTCTTCGCCTCCGCCTGCGGAGGCTCCGAGCCCGCCACCGGCCCCGACGCGACGCCCGCGGACGTCACCGCCGACGCGCCGCCGCCCGACGTCGCGGCCCCCGACGCGCCCGACGCGAGCACACCCGACGCGAGCGCGCCCGACGCGAGCGCGCCCGACGCGTCGACCGACGCGTCGACCGACGCGACGCAGCCCGACGCGGCGATCTCGCTGTGCAGCCGGCAGCTGCTCCCGATGTCGACGGCGCGCGTGACGTCGCAGCGGCCGACGCTCCAGTTCGCGCGCGCGCCGGGGCTGCGCGACACGCTCGTCGAGGTGTGCCGCGACCGCGCGTGCCGCGACGTGGCGCTCTCGCTGATGACCTCCGACGACTACGTGTCGCCCTCGGCGAACCTCGCGCCGGGCGTGTACTTCTGGCGCATCACCCCGCGCAACGCCGACGGCGCGACCTGCACCAGCGCCACGTGGCAGTTCACCGTGCCCGCGCGCTCCGTCACGCCGCCGCGCTCGTGGGGCGCGTCGCTCGACGTGAACGGCGACGGCTACGCCGACCTCGCCGTCGCCTCCGTGGGCGCCAGCGGCGCGGGCGAGGTGCGCGTCTACCACGGCTCGCCGTCGGGGCTCGGCGACGCGGCCGTGACCCTCACCGACCTGCCCACGCGCGCGCCGCAGTTCGAAGCCCCGCCGCTGCCCGTGGCGGCGGGAGACCTCAACGGCGACGGCT
>JBDHVF010000242.1:0-9880 GCA_039809605.1 Polyangiales bacterium
CCGCGCGCTTTTCCGTCGCGCTTGCGACCCGGCATGGGTTGAACGCTTGCGCGTCGTCGCAAGGAGACGCGATGCGATCGCAGCACCCCCCGGGATCACTCCAACGGCGCCGAGTTCTTCGCGAGCGCGCGGTGCGCGCCAACGTTCTGGAGCCCTTCACGGGGCGACCACCTTCGGTAGCCCGGGGTGAGGGGGCAACGCCCCCGAACCCCGGCGTGCGCGAGACGCCTTTCTGCAAGCTGTTTGCGCGCTATTTCGCCGCCTATGGGGGGCGGGGGTGGGGGCCGACGCGTGCGTGGCCCAACTACGCGATGAGTTAGGCCCTGACCCACGGGGCCGTCCCGGCGCTCAAGTCCTCGCGCGGTCGCGCCGTCGAGCGGAGCGTGAGGCAAGCGATGAACACTCCCAGGGAACGTCACCTCCCATTCCGGCTGCTCGTGGCGCTCGCGGTCGCGGTTGGGGCCGGCGCGGGCGGGTGCTACGGGTCGATGCTGCGCGAGAACGCGCGCGTGAGCGCGTCGCGCGACCATAGCTGCGCGCGCGACATGGTCTCGGTCGAAGAGGACGCCTGCGACGGCGCCACGTGCGCCTTCTGGATGCGCGTGTGCGGCCAGCGCCTCTTCTACGTGTACCGCCCGACGCCGGGCCGCGCGGGCGAGGCGCGCTTCTACGACGAGACCGCCCAGGCGATGCTGCGCCGCCGCTGAAAGACTGTCGATCAATCTCTCCCGTCGCCGCCG
This sequence comes from Polyangiales bacterium, assembly GCA_039809605.1. Lineage (GTDB taxonomy): Bacteria > Myxococcota_A > Polyangia > Polyangiales > CAISKJ01. The sequence goes on from JBDHVF010000242.1 coordinate 741, forward strand.
CCGCGATCCGCGTCGCCATGCGTCGTCGCCGCGCTTCACCGCACGTTCAGTGCGGTTTCAGCGCGTCTCCTTGCCTGGCTCGCGGCTCACGACGGCAGCTCGGTCCGAGATTGATCGACAGTCTTTGAGGTCGCGTCGCCCCTCGACATGTCGCCTCGCGTGCGCGATATCGCTCGCCCGAGGAGGACCGCCATGTCGAAGATCGCGCCGTGCCTGTGGTTCAACGGTCAGGCCGAGGAGGCCGCGAAGCTCTACACCTCGCTGCTGCCGAACAGCCGCATCGACAAGGTCATGCGCTCGCCCGCCGACAACCCGAGCACGCCCGCGGGCGCGGTGCTCGTGGTGAACTTCACGCTCGCCGGGCAGGAGTTCATCGGGCTCAACGGCGGGCCGCAGTTCACGTTCAGCGAGGCCGTGTCGTTCACGATCCACTGCGACGACCAGGCCGAGGTCGACCGGCTATGGGCGGCGCTGATCGAGGGGGGCGGCGCGCCGGGGCAGTGCGGCTGGCTCAAGGACCGCTTCGGCGTGTCGTGGCAGATCGTTCCGAGGGCGATGGACGAGATCCTGGGCGGCCCCGACCCCGCGGGCGCCGCGCGCGCCATGCAGGCCATGCTGAAGATGACGAAGCTCGACGTCGCGAAGCTCCGCGCGGCCTACGAGGGCGCGTAGACGTCGCCCATGACGGAGCCCGCTCACGAAGCCCCGCCGGCGTGGCGCTCGCCGCTCGTCTGGATGCTCCTGGGCGCGCTCGCGCTCTCGGCCCTCGTGGTGCGGCCGCTGGCGCTCGAGCTGGGCATCGGGCTGGTGCTCGGCTACGTCTCCGAGCGCCCCGTCGCGTGGGCGCTGCGGAGGCTCCATCGCGAGGGCAGCGCGCGGTGGCGCTGGGCCGTGGCCGTCGCGGTCGCGGTGCTCGCCTCGCTCGTGCTGCTCGTGCCCGCGTCGATCGCGGTGTGGGTCTCGATCGACGAGCTCCGGCGGCTGCTCACGTCGACGACGCTCGGCGAGGTGGGCCACGCGCCCGCGGCCATCAACGCGTGGATCCGGCACCGCCTGGGCGTGGGCTCCGACGTGGTGCCCACGGCGATGCTCGCGGCGCGGGGGCGCGCGCTGGTCGAGACGGCGGGCGCGTGGACGGCCCGCGCGACCGGCCGCGCCCTCACCGCGGCGCCCGACGCGGTCTTCTCGGCCGTCGTGGTGATGACCGCGTGGGTGACCTTCGCCGTGCGCGGGCCCGCGATGCGCGACGCGGTGCTCCCGCGCGTCGTCCCGTGGCCGAGGGAGCGAGGGATCCTGCGGCGCACGGCGGCCGAGGTGATCGACGGGGTGGTGCTCGCCAACGTGGGCGTGTCGGTGGTGCAGGCGTTCATCATCTCGGTCGCGACGCTGGCGCTGCGCATTCCCCACGCGGTGGTGTGGGGCGTGGCGAGCTTCGTGCTGTCGTTCGTGCCGCTCGTGGGAACGGCGCTCGTGACGGTGTCGGCGACGGTCTACCTCTTTGCCACGGGGCGCACGGTGGCCACCGTGGTGATGCTCGTGGTGGCGGTGGTCGCGGGCGGCGTCGACAACGTGCTGCGGCCCATGCTGGCGCGCACTTCGTCTGAGCTGCCCTTCGTGTGGATGATGGTGGCCTTCGTGGGGGGCATCACGGTGTTCGGCCTCGCGGGCGTGGTGCTCGGCCCCCTCGTGCTCGCGTGGGCCGTCGCCCTCTGGAACGCGCGCGAGGCCGACCTCGCCGCGAAGGCCCCGCCGCCGGCGTAGCGGTCCGTCGTGCACGCGTCGACGTCGCTCGACAGCCTCGCCGGGGATGTCACGGGCCGTGTGCGACGCCACAGAGGGCCCTGCGCGTGGGGGCGACGCGGCTCAGTGCTCGCCGACGCGGCCGCGGCCCGAGCGCATCATGGGCACCGCGTACCAGAGCGTCAGCAGCCCGGCGCCCGACGCGACGCCCACGGCCACCGCGGCGGCCTTCGTGAAGATCAGCGACGTGACGACGCCGAGGGCCACCGCGACGCCCACGGCCAGGGCGACCATCGCCACGAGGGCGAAGGCGGTGACCTTGCGGGTGATCCACGCCTTGTCGCCCGCGCGGAAGCGCACGCGGTGGTACGCCGTGGGCGCGAGCAGCAGCGCGCACGCCACGGCCACGCACACGAGCGCCACGAGGTACGCGTGCTTCTGGTCGCCGCGCAGGTGGTCGAAGCGATCGCTGAAGGGCACCGTGAGCAGGAACGCGAACAGCACCTCGACCCCCGGCAGCGCCACGCGGATCTCTTCGAGGAGCTCGCTGTACTCCCGGTCGGTGCGCTCCTTCTCGGTCTCGTGCTCGTGCCCGCTGTCGGCCATCGCCGAGGGTTCATGGTGCGCCGGGCGCGCAACGTCACGCCATTTCTGGCACTCGCTCGCGCACTCTGCCAGCGAGCGACGCGCCGGGCTGGTGTGGAAACGTGATCGCGCCGTTCTCTCCGGGTAGGTTCCAGACGTCGATACCGGAGGTGTTCGCACCATGACGATCGAGACCTGCGCAGACCTGGAAGGCTACTTCCGCACGCTGCTGGCGACGGCGATGCGCCGCCAGCGCGTGAGCGCGCTGCCCGAGACGGCCGACTACGTCGCGGGCGTGCTCGTGACCTACGCGGCGCGGCCCGCGGCGGAGTTCCTCGACCGCCCCATCGTGACCATCCTCGACGAGGCCCTGGCGCAGCCCGAGGGCGCGCGCGGCCACGCGCTGCAGGCCGTGGGCGACGGCGCCCTGTACCTCTCGGGCCTCTTCGGCGAGCACGTCGAGCGCGCGCTCGGCACCACGGGCTTCTACGTGCACGTGGGCTCGTTCGCGTACCGCGAGGCCGCCGCGCTCGCCCGCGAGCCCGACGGCGCCGACGCCACGGTGCTCGTCGAGCTCGGCGAGCAGTTCCCCCGCTTCGTCGACGTGCTCGCCGAGGTGGCCGAGTCGCAGGCCCTCGGCGGCGTCGCCCGCTCCATCGTGCAGCTCTACGACCGATGGAAGTCCGCCGACAGCCGCCGCGCCGTCGAGCAGATGGCGAAGCGAGGGACCTTCCCCGGCCGCGGCGGCGGCGTGTCGTAGCGCGGCGCTCGGACGCGCCTGGTACGCAGAGCGTGTCGTGCGAGCTGCCGATGAGTGCGAGCGCCGCGTCGCCGCGCCGGGTTCGCGGTTGTTCCATGCGTCCATTGCAGGCCGCTCACCCGGCGCTACCGAAGGTGGGCCGCCCGGCCCGCGGCCGGGCTTTGGGCCGACGAGTTACGCAACCAGCTCCCTCGAAGCGCAGTTCGACCGCGGCGCTCGCAGCGAGAGACCAGCCGCGGCTCCGCAGAGCCGCGGCGCATCGGCGAGGTCGTCGGCGAGCGTGCGACGCATCCGCGACGGCGTCGGCGAGCGTGCGACGCAGCGCGCGACCCGCGCTGACAGCCTCGCGAATGCGCCGCGGCTCCGCGGAGCCGCGGCTGGTCTCTCGCTGACAGCGCCGCGAGTGAGGTGGCGCTTCTTCGCCCGTCCGTCACCGACAGCCATCGAATGCCGACGGCGACTCTGGCATCCTACGCTGCGCGTCGATGAGCACGCGCGGAGCCGAGAGGGGCGAGGCCACGGGAGCGTCCGCGCGGGTCGTCGCGTGGGCGGCGCTCGCGGCGTGCGCCTTCGTCGCAAGTTGCACCGTGGACCCCGCGCCCTCGGACGCCGGCGCGTGCCCCGACGATCGCATCGTCTGCGATGGGACGTGCGTCGACACCGCCACCGACCCGCAGCATTGCGGGCACTGCGGCGCGAGGTGCGCGCCGGGCGAGGGCTGCGTCGAGGGGCGCTGCACCGAGTGCCCCGCGGGCTTCGCCAACTGCGACGGCGATCGCTCCAACGGCTGCGAGACCGCGCGCGAGACCGACACCCACAACTGCGGCGCGTGCGGCAACGCGTGCCCGGCGGGGGTCGCCTGCGTCGAGGGCCGGTGCGCGTGTCCCGCGGAGCTCGTCGGGTGCCGCGGGCGTTGCGTCGACATGTCGAGCGACGCGCACCACTGCGGCGCGTGCGGACACGCGTGTCCCGTCGGGGGAACGTGCTCCGCGGGCGAGTGCACCTGCCCGGCGGGGCGCGCGGCGTGCCAGGGGGAGTGCGTCGACACGTCGAGCGACGCGCGGCACTGCGGCGTGTGCGGGAACCGATGCGCGCTCGACGAAGAGTGTCACGCGGGGCAGTGCGTCGTCCCGTGTCGCGCGGGCGCGTCCGATTGCGGCGACGCGTGCGTCGACCTCCAGACCGACCCGTCGAACTGCGGCGCGTGCCGACAGGCGTGTACCGAAGCGGAGCGCTGCGTGAGGGGCGCCTGCGTCCCATGCCCGACGGGCACCGGGCGCTGCCGTCGCTCGCGCACTTGCGAGCCCGTCACCGAAGACCCCGCCAACTGCGGCGCGTGCGGCCGTGCATGCGGCGGCGCCGAGCGCTGCGAGGCAGGTGTCTGCGTCCCGTGCCCGACGGGCTCTGCGCGCTGCGGGGGCGTCTGCCTCGACGTGACCTCCGACCGTGACCATTGCGGCGCATGCGACAGCCGGTGCGCCGCCACCGAGCACTGCGTCGGTGGCGTCTGCACGCCCTGCCCCGCGGGTCACCTCTGGTGCGAGGGCGACGCCGCCGCGTGCGGCGAGGACAGCCTCTCGAACCGCGCGCGCTGCGGATCGTGCGGCACGGTCTGCGGCGGCGGCCCCGGCTACGGCGCCTCGTGCCGCGAGGGGCGCTGCGCCTACGCGTGCCTCGCGGGCGCCGGGGAGTGCGACGGCGACCCTCGCACCCCCTGCGAGACCTCGCTCCAGATCGACGACGCACACTGCGGGGCGTGCGGCGCGGCGTGCAGCGCAGGCGCCTTCTGCGTCGACGGGCGCTGCGTCGCGCGGCCGACTCGTCCGCGCGCGCCGTCGTCGGCGGTGTACGTCACGCGCGCGCGGCCGTGGCTCTTCTGGGAGCTCCCCTCGGGCGCCGACGGCGCGCGCGTGGAGGTGTGCGCCACGCGCGCGTGCGACCGCCTCGACGGCCGCTGGGACGTGACGGGCGATCGGTGGCGCGTCCCCGTGGCCCTCTCGCCGGGCGTGCACTTCTGGAGGCTCTTCGCGCGACGCGGCGAGCGCGTCGACGCGACGCCGGGGCCCGTGTGGGAGCTCGTGGTGCCCGCGGCCGGGGCCGCGACGCCGGGCACGGCTCGGGGGTTCCTCGACGTGAACGGCGACGGGCTCGAGGACCGCGTCGTTCCGCGCGCGGACCGCGACGCCAGGGGCGCGCCGCGCTGGGCGCTCGACGTGTTCTTCGGGGGCCGCGCGTCGACGACGCCCGATCAGGTGATCGCGGGTGACGAGGCGTGGGCGTGGGTACAAGGCTTCGAGTGGGAGCACTGGAGCGCGATGGCGACGGGCGTCGTCGCCCTGGGCGACATCAACGGCGACGGCTACGGCGACGTGCTGTTGAGAAAGCGCGTGAGCTACGACTTCCGCATCGGCACGGCCTCCAGGGCGAGTTCGAACGAGGCGCACGTCGTCTTCGTCGGCGGCCCGTCGGGGCTCGCGGCCGTGCCGGTCGTGAGCTCCAGGGTCGGCACCTACAATGAGTACGTCATGCACCCAGACGCAGCGGCGGTGTTCCCCACGGGTGACGTCGACGGCGACGGATACGGTGACTGGTTCAGGCGCGAATCCAGCGAGGGCGCCGTGTATCCGTACTGGGACGTGTGGCTGTTCGGCGGCCGAACGTCGTTCGGCGGTCGGAGCGCGCAGGGAGACTTCAACCAGAGCCTGCCGCTCCTCGGCGACTTCGACGCCGACGGGGACATGGACGTCGTCTCCTACCAGCCGACCGCCTCATCTTCCTACCTCTACCCCCGCCCGGTCGCGACCGTCACGCCCGGCGGCCCGACGTGGCGCGCCATGACGAGCACCCTTGCGAGGGTGACACTCGACCCCTGCGGAGGGATCGCGCGCCCGGACGTGGGCACATCCGTGGCAGTCACCATCGTCGACACCGACGACGACGGCTACGACGACCTGCTCGCCACGGTGAGCGACGCACGGTCCGCCACCATGCTCTACCGCGGCGGCCCCGACGGCCTGTCCACGAGCCGCTGTCGGGTGCTCCCGTAGCGGGCGCCGTCGCCTTCGGGCGTGGCCCCAACGTCGGGAACGAAGCGGCCGCTCTGCGCCCTGGGCGGCAACGCACCGCCCCGGCGTGATCCCCGCGCGAAACGTCTCGCGCCGTGCGTCGCACGCTTCGTGACACCGCAGGGACTGTGCTACCGACAGAGGGAGAGCGACACATGCACAAACTTGTTCAAGGCGTGAAGAAGTTCCAGCACGAGGTGTTCGGGTCGCACAGCGAGCTCTTCGCGAAGCTGAAGGACTCGCAGCGGCCGCACACCCTCTTCATCACGTGCTCCGACTCGCGCATCAGCCCGAACCTCCTCACGCAGACCAACCCCGGTGAGATCTTCATCCTTCGCAACGCGGGCAACCTCGTGCCCGCGTACGGCACGCATTTCGGCGCCGAGGCGGCGGCGATCGAGTACGCGATCTCGGTGCTCGACGTCGATCAGATCGTCGTGTGCGGCCACTCGTCGTGCGGGGCGATGAGGGCCCTCCTGCACCCCGACTCGACCCAGGACCTGCCCGCGATGCGCGCGTGGCTCGCGCACGCCGAGTCCGCGCGGCGCATCGCCCGCGAGAACTACCGCGAGCTCGGCGACGAGGCGCTGCTCAACGTCACCGTGCAGGAGAACGTGCTCGCGCAGCTCGACAACCTGCGCACGCACCCGACGGTGGCCGCGGCGCTCGCGCGGGGCAGGCTCCATATGTACGGCTGGGTCTACAAGATCCCGACGGGCGAGGTGTTCGCGTTCGACCCGGCGGAGGGCCAGTTCCGCCCGCTGCGCGACACGGGGATGCCGGCGCCCAGGCCGCGCGTGCTCGAGAGCTCGGACGAGCCCGGCTTCTGAAGGTCGCGCGCGCCCGACGACCTGCGCGTCGGCCGCGCAGCGTTGCGCAGGTCGCGCAGGCGCCGCGCAGCCTCGTACGCGCGACGCGCGTGGATTCCCATCGGCCCGCGGGATGCACTGCGGACCTCGCGCCCGACGGCGAACGCGTCGTCGGGGCGTCGTCCCCGAACACCGCCCCAGGAGAATGAACCGATGAACCCGTCCCAGAAGATCTCGTTCTGCGTCGCCGCGCTGGTCTCGTCGCTCGCCTCGCCCGCCCTCGTGAACGCGTACGAGCAGCGCTCGGGGTGGTCGTGCTACCCCGACGCCGCCTCCGCCGCGAACATCACCTACACCCTCAACGGCCCGACCGCGACGGGCGGGGCCGCGACGCTGTTCTGCCCCATCCCCGACAACTCCGCGCTCGGGCACAACGCCGTCGTGACGCTGACCGTGCACACGATCGACGGGAGCAACGCCACCGAGGCCGTGGCGGTGCCCTGCGTGAGCTACGCCGCCGCGGCGGGCGGCTTCTGCGGCCCCGGCATGGGCTCGGGCGTCGTCAACGTCGGCCCCCGCGTGATCGCCGGAGGCGTCCCCACGTGGGTCGCCGCGCCCGCGAACGACTACGCGTACTTCACCGTCAACCTCCCCGCGCCGGGCGGCGCGGGGCCCTTCGCCCTCCGCGGCTTCAACATCCAGTGAAGGCCGCGGGCGGTCACACCATGAGCGCGACGCGTCGCTGGCTCGGAAACGGAGCCTCCTCGCTGCTCGGCCTCCTCGTCGGCGGCGTGGTCGCCATGGCGTGGACGCGCGGGTCGAGCGCGGGCGAGGTCACGATCCGGCCTCCGCTCGCGCGCCCGAGGCCCGCCCCGCGAGCCGGCGACGCGGCCCTCGCGGAGCAACGGGCGGCCACGCTGCGCGCGCACGAGGCCGCCGTCGACGAGCACCGCGGGGAGCCCGTGGACCCGGCGTGGGCCCCTGCGCAGGAGCGCCGCGTGCGGGGCCTCTTCGACGTCCTCCGCGGCCCGGGTCACTTCGACGTGACGAGCGTCGGGTGCCGCGCGCGCACCTGCGCCGTCGAGCTCGAGTGGGCTTCGTACGCCGAGGCCCGGACGCACTGGGAGCCCGCGGTCACCCGCCCGCCGAGCGTCGGATGCGCGAGCCGGATCGTGCTGCCCGACCCCGTGGCCCCCGCGCAGCGCTACCGCGCGACGGCGCTCCTCACCTGCCGCTGACGCGCACGCGGCCCCGCCCTGCGCTATCGTCGCGCGCATGTCGTTCCCCCGCACCGTCACGTTGGGACGCACCAACCTCCGCGTCGGGCCGCTCGCGGTCTCCGGCGGCTACAGCGTCGACGCCCGCTCGCTGCGCGACGCGCTCGATCGCGGCGTGAGCTACTGGTACCACGGCTCGATCCGCCGGCCGGGGATGACCCAGGCCATCCGCGAGCTCGTCGCCGCGGGCCGCCGCGACGACATCGTGCTCGCGCTCCAGAGCTACTCGCGCTGGCCCTGGTGGATGGAGAAGAGCCTCGAGCGGGGGCTGCGCGCGCTCGGCACCGACCGCGCCGAGGTGCTCCTCCTCGGGTGGTTCAACGCGATGCCCTCCGAGGGCATCATGGAGCGCGTCGAGAAGATGCGCGCCCGCGGCCTCTTCAAGCACCTCGCGGTCTCGTCGCACGAGCGGAGCATGTTCCCGAAGTTCGCGGCCGACCCGCGCTTCGACATCGTGCACATCCGCTACAACGCCGCGCACGCGGGCGCCGAGCGCGACGTGTTCCCGTCGATGCCCCCGCGCGAGAAGCGCCCCGGCGTCGTGGCCTACACCGCGACGAGCTGGGGCCAGCTCCTCGACCCCAAGCGCATGCCCTCGGGCGAGTCACCGATGCGCGGCCGCGACTGCTACCGCTTCGTGCTCTCGAACCCCGACTTCGACGTGTGCATGACGGGCCCTCGCAACGCCGCCGAGATGCGCGAGGCCCTCGCCGCGCTCGACGACGGCCCGCTCTCACCCGACGAGAACACCCGCTTCCGGCGCATCGGCGACCACGTGCACGGGTGACCGTCCGCGGCTCCACCCGCTCCGCGTGCGCGCGAGAAACCACGCGCGCCCCGAATGAACGCCGCGCCGCGCTCACGCACCAGTCCATGTGCGACCCCCATCTCACAAGAAGAGGTC
>JBDHVF010000243.1:0-9876 GCA_039809605.1 Polyangiales bacterium
CGTCGCGGGTAACGCCGTCTGCGCGCGGAACTGCGCCGACGCCTGCCCCGGCGCGCACTGCCCGACGCGCACGCACGCGGCCTCGTGGCACACCCCGTCGTCGGGCGCGGTGGTGGTGGTCACGTCGGCCGAGCACCCGGCGGCCGAGACCGCCGCCGCGAGCGCCGCTCCGTACCGCGAGATCGTGGCAGACCGTCGAGCCCTCATCGCGCTCCTCCTACCAGGTCACGGGGACCGGTCCCGACTGCGGGTTCGTGGTGCCGTTGCCGAGCGCGCCCGCGACGTTGGAGCCCCAGCACCGAAGGCTCCCGTCGGCGAGCAGCGCGCACGCCGACGCCGCGCCCGCGGCCACGCTCGCCACGCCCTGCAACGGGTTGGTGCGCGCCGCGCCCGGCGTGGCGATCACCATCGCGGGCCCCTGCGGGTCGCGCGTGCGGCGCCCGTCGCCGAGCTGCCCCTCGCCGTCGTCTCCCCAGCAGCGCACCGTGCCGTCGTCGAGCACCGCGCACGCGAACGCCTCGCCCGCCGCGATGCCCCGCGGCACCATCGACGGCGGCGCGATCGCGTCGCGCGTCGGGGCCGCGTCGCTCGCGTCGCCCGCGTCGCCCGCGTCGCCCGCGTCGCCCGCGTCGTCGCCCGCGTCACTCGCGTCGGTCATCGCGTCGGTCATCGCGTCCATCGTCACGTCGTCGCTCGCGTCGGCGTCCGCCGCTGCGTCGCTCGCGTCGCTCGCGTCGACCACGTCGGCGCCCGCGTCGCGGTGCTCGAGCCCGGGCACGAGCCTGGGCGCGGGCGCGCAGGGGCCCGCGCAGTGTTCGGGCACCTCGCGCGCGGGCGCGTCGCCGAGCTCGCCGTGGTCGTTGCGTCCCCAGCACCAGACGGCGCCCTCGTCGGCGCGCGCGCAGGTGTGGTCGCCGCCCGCGGCGAGGTCTCGCAGGCGCTCGAGCGGGAGGTCTCCGACGAGCACGGTCTGCGGCATGGGCTCGAAGGTCTCGCTCGCCGCGCCCACGCCGGTCTGCCCGTAGCGCCCGTCGCCCCAGCAGAGCGCGAGGCCCTCGGCGGTGCGCGCGCAGGTGTGCGACGCGCCCGCGGTGACCTCGACCACGCCCTCGAGCCCGAGGAGCTGCACGGGCTCGGGCTCGCACGCGAAGGCGCCGTCGCCCGCGCCGCAGCGGCGCGACGAGGCCGCGACGCCGAGCTGACCGCGGTCGTTGGCGCCCCAGCAGAAGACGTGTCCCATCGAGACGGCGCACGCGTGACGCGCGCCCGCGGCGAGCGAGGTGACGCCCGCGAGGCCGCGCGCCTGCACGGGCGACGACGACGGCAGCGTGAGGCCGTTGCCGAGCTGCCCGGCGGCGTTGGCGCCCCAGCAGCGCACCGCGCCGTCGTCGCGCAGCGCGCACGCGAACGCGCCGCCCGCCGCCACCCGCACCGCGTGGTCGAGGCCCACCACCTGAAAGGGGAAGGTGTGACACGCCACCGAGCGCGTCTGCCCGCCGGGGAGCTCCTCGGGGCAGAGGTCGGTCGAGGGGTAGCCGAGCTGCGCCTCGTCGTTGCGCCCCCAGCACCAGACCGTGCGGTCCTGCAACAGCGCACAGGCGAAGCGCGCGCCCACCGTGACCTGCGCCACGCATCGGCTGCGACCCTGCGTGCACGTGGGCAGCGGCGCCTCGCCCTCGACGCAGCCCGCGAGCAGCGCAGCGGCGCACACCGCCGTGACCCATGAGACCGATCGAAGCATCGCACGGAGCATCGCCCGAGCGCGACGGGCCGCGCAATACGCCCAGAATGCCTCAGCGCGGTGGGGCTTCTGTGACCACGAGGTCGTGCGCGAGCATGCGGTCGCCGTCGAAGACGAAGCGCCCCGCGAAGGCGTTGCCCGCGAGCATCGCGGGGAGCCACAGCGCGTCGTCGGCCCACATCTGGTCGTAGGGGATGGCGTCGAGCGGGGTCCAGAGGGGCACGGCCTCGTCGGTCTCCTCGGCCTCGCCCTCGCAGCCGTCGGCGACGAAGACGTGGCAGCGCAGCGAGTAGCCGTCGACGAACTGAAAGCACAGTTCGCCCACCGCGCGAGCGCCCGTGGGCGTCACGCGGAGCTCCTCCTGCACCTCGCGCACGGCGCACGCGGCGGGCGTCTCGCCGGGCTCGAGGCGCCCGCGCGGTGCGTTGATCTTTCCCGCGCCGAGCCCGCGCTTCTTGCGAATCAGGAGCGCGCGCCCGTCGCGGATCACGAAGAGCAGCGTGGCCACGTCGCGGGGACGCCACGTGGCCGGGTCGAGGTCGTCGAGCGTCATGCGGGAGCGCGGTGATACCACCAGTCCCGCCCGGAGCGCGACGCGTGACCTCTCGCCACACGCGTGCTCGTCTGGGTCGGTGCGTTCAGGCGCGCGTCAGACCGCCACGCGCTGACCGACCACGAGGCGGTAGATGCCGAGCAGCACCACCGCGCCGATGATCGACATGATCCAGCCCGCGCTCTGCGTGCCGGCGTTGTAGATGCCGATCGCGCGGCCGATGAACGCGCCGAGCATCGAGCCCACCATGCCGATGATGGCCGTCACGATGAACCCGCCGGGGTCGCGGCCGGGCATGATGAACTTGGCGAGCGCGCCGATGATGAGCCCGAACAGGGCGAACAGCAGAAAGCTCATGGCTCGTACTCCTTGTTTCCGCACCGACCGTCGGTGCCTCGTACGAGCGCTGATAGTGCGATCCATGTGCCAGAGAGAGCGCGGAGAGCGAGGACACTCGCGCCCATGAAGCGCGCCTCCCTACGGCGCCTTCTCCGCGCGGTCGTCGCCCTCGGAGCCCTCGCTCTTCGGCGGGTGCACGCGCAGCGAGCGGACCTTGCGCGGCGTGGCGTCGAGCACCTCGAGCACGTGCCCGTCTTCGAGCGCCACGCGCTCGCCCGCCTGCGGCAGCCGCCCGGAGGCGCGGATGCACAGCCCCGCCACGGTGCTCACCTCGTCGGGCTCGGGCAGGCCCATGTCGAGCGCGCGGTTCACGTCGCGGATGGGCGTCTCGCCCGGCACCACCACGCTCCCGTCGGCGTCGCGCGTGAGGGCCACGGGCGCGGGGTCGCCCTCGCTCAAGATGTCTCCCACGAGCTCCTCGACGAGGTCTTCGACGGTGACGAGGCCGAGCAGCCCGCCGAGCTCGTCGATCACCATCACCAATGGCAGGCGCTCTCGCTGCATCTGGCGCAGGAGCGCCGCGGCGGGCATGGTCGACGGCACGAACCGCGCGGGGCGCACCTGGCCGTCGAGCAGGGGGCGCCCGTCGAGCGCGGGCCCGACGAGGTCCTTGAGGGCGGCGTAGCCCACGACGTTCTCGGGGTCGCCCTCGTACACGGGCAGGCGCGCGAAGCGGCGCCCCGCGAGCACGCGCCGCAGGGCCTCTCCGTCGGCGTCGCGCGGCACCGACACGATGGCCTCGCGCGGCACCATCACGTCGGAGACGGCCAGCTCGCGGAAGTCGATCGCCCGCGACGCGATCTCGCTCGTGCCGGGGTCGATGGAGCCCACGCGGCCGGCCTCCTCGACGAGCTCCTGGATCTCCTCGGGCGAGAGCCGCGCCTCGGAGAAGCTCGTGCGGTCGCCGAAGAACCGCAGGATCGCGTTCGACGCGCCGGTGAAGAGCCACACCAGGGGCTTCACCACCGTCGCCATCGCGCGGAGCATCGGGCCGAGCGCCACCGAGATGCCCTCGGCGCTGCGCAGCGCGAGTGATTTGGGCACGAGCTCGCCCACCACGATCTCGAGGAACGACACCAGCGCGATCACCAGCACGAAGGCCACGCGGTGCGCCGCCTCGCCCATCCACGGCGCGTGCGCGGCGAACCACGCCGCGAACGCCGCCGCGAGGCTGTCGCCGCCGAAGGCCGCCGCGGTGGTGCCCACGACCGTGATCCCGATCTGCACCGTCGCGAGGAAGCGCTCGGGCTGCGAGCGCAGCCACTGCACCGCCCGCGCGCCGCGCGAGCCCTCCTCCACGAGCTCGGTGAGGCGCGTCCTTCGCACCGAGAGCACGGCGATCTCGGCGCCCGCGAAGACCCCGTTGAGCACCAGGAGCCCCACCACGATCAAGATCTGCCACAGCATGCGTCACCGCTCCGAGGTGTTCGCATCTAGCGCAACTGCGGCCCCGCGGTCAGCCCGGGAGCGCGCGGCCTCTCGCGCCACGCCGCGCGGCGCGGCGCGACAGGGCTTGCACAGCGCACGAATCCCCCACGCGTCAGCGGCGCCCGCGCCACTTCTCAGCGCACGCCCTGCCGCACTAGCGTCGCGCCGATGCGCCCACGACCACGCCCGCACGAGCCCGCGCCCGCCCGCCACGCGGCGCTCGTCATGGCGCTCCTCGCCGCGTGCGGGAGCTCCGAGGCGCCCGCCGACGCGAGGGCCGACGCGCGCGCCGACCTCCCGCGAGACGCGCGCGACGCCGCGCCCGACGCGCGCGACGCGGCCGCCGACGTGACCGACGTGACCGACGTGACCGACGTGACCGACGTGATGGACGACGACGACGACGTGACGGCCGTCGACGACGCGCCCGACGACCTCGTGCGCCCCGACGACGTGCCCCCCTTCGAAGAGGGCGTGGTGACCTTCGCGGGCGCGGGCGAGGCGGGCTACATGGACGGCCTGCGCGCCGACGCGCGCTTCAACAACCCCGTGAACGTGGCGGTGAGCCCGTCGGGCGACGTGTACGTGGCCGACTTCGGCAACAACGCCGTGCGCAAGGTCGAGCCCGACGGCTGGGTCACGACCCTCATCCGCCAGGCGGGCTTCGAAGCCCCCTTCGGCCTCGCGTTCGCGCCCGACGGGACGCTCTACGTCGAGACCGACGCCGACGACCGCGGCGGCCACAGCAACATGACGGGCACCGTGTGGCGCGTCGCGCCCGGCGAGCGCACGGCCACGGTCGTCGCGCGCGACCTCGGGCGCCCGCGCGGGCTCGTGGTGCTCGGCGACGGGCGCGTCGCGATGTCCGACTACGTGCTCCACGTGGTGCAGATCCTCGACCCCTCCGACGGCACCGTGACGCCGCTCGCGGGCGCGCGCGGCAGGCCGGGCTCCACCGAGGGCACCGGAACGGCGGCGCACTTCAACCGCCCCTACGGCATGGCGCTGCGCAGCGACGGCGCGCTGCTCGTGGCCGACCAGGGCAACCAGCGCATCCGGGTGGTGACTCCCGAGGGCGAGGTCACGACGCTCGCGGGCAGCGGCACCCGCGGCGCGCAAGATGGATCCGCGACCGAGGCCGAGTTCGACGGGCCGCAGGGCGTCGCGCTCGACGGCATGGGCGTGCTCTACGTGAGCGAGGCCGACGGCCACCTCGTGCGGCGCGTGGCGCCCGACGGCGCCGTCACCACCGTGGCGGGAGACGGCACCGCGGGCTTCGTCGACGGCCCGCCCCGCGAGGCCGAGTTCTACGGCCTCGAGGGGCTCGCGATCTCGCCCGACGGCGCCGTGCTCTACCTCCCCGACGGCAACCGCGGCACGCCCGAGCCCTACCACCGCATGCGCCGCCTGCTCCTGCCGTAGCCCCGCGCGACGGTCACCCGAGGAGCGCGGGGTCGATCTCCCCCCGCAGCGCCTCGAGGTCGTCGGCCGTGTCGAGGTCGCGCTCGACGGGCAGCTCGGCCCAGCGCGCGCCCGCCCTCGCCAGCAGCCCGCGCGTGACGTCGGCCACCGCGGCGGTGCTCCACGGCACGCCGTCGAACACGGCGAGCGCCCGGCCGAGCGCCAGGAGGTAGTAGCCCCCGTCGAGCGCGGGGCCGAGCGCGGCGTCGTGCGCGTCGAGCGCGGCGAGGGCCTCGCGCACGCGCGCGTCGGTGACCGCGAGGCAGTCGGCGCCCACGAGCGCCACGGCGCGGCGGCCCTCTTCGAACGCGCCCGCGACCTCGCGACGAAGCCTCTCCCCGAGGTCTCCGTCGACCTGCGGCGCGTACGCGTCGGCGCCGGGCATCCACGCGCGCACGCCGGCCTCGCCCTCGCGCGGCGTGAAGCTCACGCGCACGTCGTAGGGGCGGCCGGGGTCGCGCGTGAGCGAGGCCACGACGCGCGCGCCCACGTGGCGGTAGAGCGCGCAGGCCCGCGCGTCGCCGACGGACGCCGCGAGGCGGGTCTTGACGCGGCCCGCCTCGGGGGCGCGCGCGAACACGACGACGAGCGAGGGCCTCATGGCGGGGCGCGCACGGTAGCAGCGCGCGCGCCCCCCGGCACGCGGTACGCTACCGCGATGACCCACGCAGGCTCCGACCCGAGGGACCTCGACCGCGTCGCGGCCCACGCGGTCGAGATGGTGCACGACGGGATGGTGATCGGCCTCGGCACGGGCCGCGCGGCGGCGGCGTTCGTGCGCGCGCTCGGGGCGCGCGTGCGCCGCGGGCTCTCGGTGAGGGCCGTGGCCACGTCGGAGCGCAGCGAGGCGCTCGCGCGGAGCGTCGGCGTCGAGCTGGCGTCGCTCGACGAGGTCGACCGCCCGCTCGACCTGGCGTTCGACGGGGCCGACGAGGTGGCGGCCGACCTCGCGCTCACCAAGGGCCGCGGCGGGGCGCTCCTGCGCGAGCGGGTGGTCGCCTACGAGGCCGCGCGCTTCGTGGTGCTCGTCACGCCCGAGAAGCTCGTCGAGCGGCTCGGCTCGCGCGCGCCGATCCCCGTCGAGGTCGTGCCCTTCGCGAGCGCGTGGGCGCTGCGGCACCTCCAGGAGCTCGGCGCGAGGCCGGTGATCCGCGCGCGCGACGACGGCGCGCCCTTCGAGACCGAGGGCCGCCACTGGATCGCCGACGCGTGCTTCGACCCGATCGACGAGCCCGCGCGGCTCGACGCGGAGCTGCGCGCGATCCCCGGCGTCGTCGACACGGGGCTCTTCCTCGAGATGGCCGACCTCGTGCTCGTGGGCGGCCCCCACGGCGTGCGCGAGCTGCGGCGATGAGGGCTCGCACCGCCCTCGCCGCGCTCGCGCTGGCCTCGCTCACCGCGTGCGTGCGTCGCCCTCACGTCGCCGGGCCGCGCGCGGCGGCGCAGCGCATCGAGCTCGGGGGGCGCGCGCGCACCTACGGGCTCTACGTGCCCGCCGCGCTCGACCGCACGCGCCCCGCGCCCCTCGTGCTCGCGCTGCACGGCCACGGAGGCGACGGCAGGGGCATGGAAGACCTCACCCTCGGCCGCCTCGACCGCCTGGCCGACCGCGACGGCTTCGTCGTCGCGTACCCCGACGGCGTCGGACGCGCGTGGAACGACGGCGCCCCCGACGCCTCGCGCCGCGGCTCGACGGCCGACGACGTGGGCTTTCTCGTCGCGCTCGTCGACGACCTCGCGGCGCGCTACGCGATCGACCGCGCGCGGGTGTTCGTGACGGGCATGTCCAACGGGGGCTTCATGGCCTCGCGCCTCGCGTGCGAGCGCCCCGACGTGTTCGCGGCCTTCGCGCCCGTGGCCGGCGGCCTGCGCACCCCCGGCTGCGCGCCCCCGCGCCCGGTGCCCGTGCTGCTCATCAACGGCACCGACGACCCGCTCGTCGTCTACGACGGCGCCGTGGTGCGCTTCGGCGCGCGGGTGCTCAGCGACAAGCTCACGGTGCCCGCGACGGCGGCCTTCTTCGCCGCGCGCGACGGCTGCGACGCGACCGCGACGCGCGAGCGCCTGCCCGACCGCGACGCGCGCGACGGCACCTCGGTGGTGGTCGAGCGCCACGCGGGCTGCCGCGACGGCGCCGAGGTGACGCTCTACCGCGTCGAGGGCGGCGGGCACACGTGGCCCGGGGGGCTTCAGTACATGGGCGAGCGGATCATCGGCCGCACGAGCCGCGAGCTCGACGCGAGCGACGCGGTGTGGGCGTTCTTTCGCGCCCACCCGCGGCCCTGATCGCGCGCATGCGGTGCCCCCGCGGCGCAGAGCGCCTCGCACGCGCGCCGCGGTCGCTGACGTGCACGGCCGCCACCTGCTCGACGACTCGACGCGCGCTCGCACCGAGCTCGGCGCGACGTTCCGGCCGGCCGAGGACGTTCTCCGCGACGCGTTCCGCTGGCGGCTCTTCGTCGACGCGCTGAAGCCCGCCGTCGCCGCGAAGGTGCGCGCCGCGCTCGGCGACCGCGCGGCCCCCGACGCCGACTGGACACGCCGCCCGCCCGGCAGTCGCTCGCTACCCGCGGCCGCCCGTGGCCCTTCTACATCCGCGGAACATCGGTTGACCGCGCGGCCCCGGCCACGCTCTCATCGCGGCCGATGCCTCGCCCGTCTGCGCTCCGCCTCGCCGCGCCCTGCGCGCTCTCTCTCGTGCTCACGTGCGCCGACGAGACCGTCGGGTGCCTCGGGTCGGGCGACCCCTCGTGCGTGCCTCCGTCGCCCTGCGAGGCGCTCACGTACGCGTGCCCGAGCACGCGCGTGAGGGCGTACCGCGTCGAGCGCGCCGACCAGCGCCCCGCGGGCCTCGACGCGCAGGCGTCGGCGGGCGACCTCGTGCTCGAGAACGACCTCGTCACGGCCGTCATCGACGCGATCGACCACCCCCACCACCTCGCGCCGAGCGGCGGAAACCTCCTCGACCTCGCCCCGCGCGGCGGCGCCGACCACCTGAACCTCGTGTACGCGGTGACGGGCATCCTCCCGCGCGACGCCGTGCGCTACCGCAGCCTCGAGGTGATCGAGCGGCCGGGCCTCGTCGCGGCCGTCGCGCGCGGCTCGCTCGACGGAGACCCCGACGTCACCGTCACCACGCGCTACGAGCTGCGCGCGTGCGACCCCGGCGTGCGCGTGCGCACCGAGGTGTTCAACGGCGGGCGCACGCTCTCGACGTGGTTCCTCGGCGACGCGTGGTGGTGGGGCGACCGCAGCCTCACGCCCTTCATCCCCACCGCGGGCGACGGGTTCAGGCATCCGCCCCTCGACCTGCTCGAGATCGACAACTCGTGGCGCGTCACCCCGTGGATGGCCGCCCAGTCTCACGCCTCTCCCGCGGCCTCGTACGCGACCCTCTCGTGCACGCGCCCCTCGCTCGAAGGCGTGCAGGACCTCACCATCTCCGCCGTCGGGCTGCCCCGCACCATCGTGCGCCCCGGCGACGGACAGGTCTTCGAACGCATCATCCTCGCGGCGGCGGGTGAGGGGGTCGCGGGCGCGGCGGCCCTCGCGCTCGACGCGCACGCGAGGCTCCACGGCGGCGCGGTGACCGCGCTCTCTGGCAGGCTCGTGACGCCCGACGGAGCGCCCTTCGGCGGCGACGAGCGCCTCGCGTCGGTGATCGCCTACGAGCCCGCTCCCTCGCGCCCTGACGACGCCGACGCGGGCACGATCTGGTCGCAGACGGTGCCCGGCGACGACGGGCGCTTCACGCTCGCGGTCCCCTCGGGGCGCGCGGTGCGCGTGCAGGTGCACCGCTTCGGGCGAGCGACCTCCGCGGCCGTGGGCGCCACCGCGAGCGGCCCCCGCGTCGAGCTCGGAGACCTGCGCGTCACCGCACCCGCGCGCCTCTCGGTGAGCGTGCGCGACGAGCGCGACGCCCCCATGGCCGCCGAGGTCGTGCTCGTGCCCGTCGAGGGCGTGACCGACCCCGCGAGCGTGACGGGATCGATCCATGGGGCGCTCGTCGAGCCGCGCTGCGCGCCGTACCTGGGGCCTCCGCACGGCGCGTCGCCCGCATGCAACCGCGCGCTCGCGTACGAGGGCGCCACGAGCTTCGCGGCGCCGCCCGGAACCTATTGGGTCTACGCCACCGCGGGCCCCTCGGCGACGCTCGCGCGCGAGCGCGTCGAGGTGCGCGAGGGGGCCGCCGCGACGGTGTCGCTGCGGCTCCGAAGGCTCACGAGCATCTTCCCGAGCGACGCGGTCTCGGCCGACCTGCACGTGCACGGCGGGCGGAGCTTCGACGCGATCC
>JBDHVF010000244.1:0-9858 GCA_039809605.1 Polyangiales bacterium
CAGCGTCGCTTCGCTCCGCCCCGGAGCGTTCACGATGCCCGATCTTGTTGTTCATGATGGCCGGAATGCGCACCTCGCCCACATGTCGATCCAGGGCACGAGCGGCGGGGGGAAGTCGTACGTGATGCTCCTCCTCCTGCTCAGGCTCATCGAGCTGGGCATCATCAACTCCGCCATCGTGCCCGACATGAAGGGCGAGGCCGCCGAGCTCCTCACCGACCAGGCGCTCCCCGCCCTCGCGGCGAAACTGCCGCCCGCCGAAGCCGACGCGTTCCTGAAGCGCATCGTCGTGGTCGACCCGTTCTCGACGACCCACCCGCCGCCCTTGAACGTGTTGGTGCGCGACCCCGACCTGCCCATCGCCATCCAGGCGCGCGATATCGCCGAGTGCTTCGAGACGGCGACCGAGACCGATGTCTCGGCGCGCATGGAGACCATCCTCGACTGGTTGCTCCGGCTCGTGATCGAGACCAAGGGCACCTTTCTCACGGTGCGTCGGGCGCTTCAGGAGCCGCTCGTGCTCGACGGTCTCGTGCGGCAGTCGAAGGACCCCGACGTGATCCGCTACTTCGTGACGCGGTTCCCCTCCGAGCCCAAGGCGTCGAAGCTCGCGCTCGCCGCCCGCCTCGACCGCTTCCTCGCCTTGCCCATGACGCAGCTCTGCCTCGGCGCGAAGTACTGCCTCGACTTCGACGGCCTGCTCAAGAACAAGATCGTCGTGATTGCGCTCGGCAAGGCGCCCGCGGGCCTTCAGTCCGTCGCACGGTTCTTCGCGATGGTGATCCTGACCCGCTTCGTCAGGGCCATCTTCCGCCTGCCGCCGCGGTCGCAGGGGTTCGCGTCCATCATCGCTGCCGACGAGTGGCAGGTGGCCCTGAACCCCGCGCTCGCCCGCGAGTTCGAGTCGATCCTCGAGCTCGCTCGGAGTCGCGGTGTGTACCTCTGGCTCGCGAACCAGCAGCTCACCCAGCTCGATCGCCAGGGCTCTTCGCTCCGAAGCGCCGTGCTCGGACTCACCGCCACACAGTTCGTCTTCCGCACCGCCCCCGACGATGCACGCGCGCTCAAGTTCCTCCTCCCCGTGACGGGCACGAGACGCCGTCATGCCGGAGCGGGCGCCGCGACGAGTCCCTTCCTCTCGCCCACGGAGGAGATCGAGGCGCGCATGACGGAGGCGACGCGCCTGCCCAACCGCGTCGGGTACTTCATCGACAAGCGCAAGAACTGGGGCGCGGTACTCATGCGCACGGCGACGCTCACGCTGCCGCCCACGTCGTCGCTCCCGCCGGACTACGTCGCTCGTGCGCGGCGGGGGGTGATCACGTTCACGGTCGCCGACCTCGAGCGGATGCGCGACGACGAAGATGCCCGGCTCGATGCGCTCGCCGCGGGGCCGGTCGTGGCGCCCGCGGCACCGCCTCCGGCACTTCTCGGCGGTGGACCCGGAGGAGCACCTGTTGCGCCTCGCGGGGCTCTCCTCGGAGCACCGCCGGTACAGGCAGGGCTGAAGGCTCGCCGGGGCAAGCGTGGGGCGGGCCCGTGAGGGGGACGTGATGCTCGTCGTGCGGGTCGTGCTTTTCTCGCTCGCGCTGCCGTGGGTGCTCGTCGTGGCCGCGTGGCGGTTCATCGTCGCGGTGCTGCGGCTCCCCTGGCAGCTCCAGGCGAAGAGCGCCGACATGCTCCTGTGTCCCGCGGGGCACCCGAACCCGACGCACGGCCGGTGGACCTGTAGCTGTAGCGCCGTCTACCTCGGCCACATGTTCGCCCCCTGCCCGATCTGCGGGATGCCGGCGGGCTGGGTCCGGTGCGAGGTCTGCGGGCTCGCGATCCGGTCGCCGTGGAAGGATTCGTGATGGTGGAGTGCACGGCCGACCAGGTCATCACGATGTAGCGGTACGGGTCGCGTCGTGCGGCTCGGCAACTGGAGGTGCACTCCGAGAGGTTCGAGATGTTCGTGTGGTCGCGTGCCGAGGTTGGACGAGCAGACGCGAGGACGGGCCGACCGACCCCCTTATGCTCATCTCTCCCGCACACTATCTCAGACTTCGCAGCTCGGTACGACGCAACGTCACGTACCCCTTGCGGAGGTACTGGCGCCGAAGACGCGCCAATGTCCTCTCCTTCGGGTTCTGGACGCTCGTCGCCTTCGCGCTCGTCGCGACGGTGCCGTGGTTGCAGCAGACGGGCGCGGAGCTCGCGACGAGGATCGTCGCGAACACGCTGCCCTACTGACGGAATGGGACGACCACACGGGCAACGCCAAGGGGACCGACGGCTACACGGCCCGTTCGACGCGGCTGCTTCGTCCGACTCCCCGCCGACGCCGCGAGGGTACGCCTCGTGAGCCGGACGGGTGGGTATCGTTCGCGCAGGCGGCTGGGGCCCGGTCGAGCCCGACTTCGACTGGCGGTCATGCCGTCGGTCCCCGAGGCGGCTTCGCGCATCTCGCAGATGCACGCACACGAGCATGTCTGCCGCAGGCCATCGCGGCGGAGAAGGAGGTCGGTCGGTCGGGTGTTTGCGCTCGCGATCGAGATCGTGTCCCTGGCCCAACCCCATCGCCCGCTCGTGATCGGCGTTCCCTCGTCCCGCACGTCAAGCCTGAGCTCCGACGGACCGGCTCTCGTCGGTGTCGGGCACGAGGTGTGGGCGAGCGCGCTTACGCAGCGGTCGTGCGAAGCACGGTGCGACGGGCACCCCCAGGGATCGCGATCCACATCGTCGAGCGGAGCACCCGAGCCACCGCCCCGAAGCCACGGGACGGGGCTCGCACGACGTACCGATGGATCGGCTCGGGAACCACACCCCGACTCCGCTCGCGATCTGTTCGCGCCCGACGGGCTGCGGAACGACGCGGGCATCAGGGGCGGGGGTGCCAGGCTCGCGCTCATCCACACGGACGAACCGGCGGGCCCCGCCCGTGGCCTTCGGCTTCTACACGACCGAGAGCAACAGCGACGGAGCCGAGAGCATGAACGAGTCGCGCGCTGGGGTTCGTGAGCGCCGCGTGGGGTGGGCGCGTGAGGTCGAGGTCAAGGTCACCGAGCGCGACATCGACATCCTCCACGCACTCGGAACGTGCGGGGTGCTTCGCACCCGCGACCTTGTGCGGCTCTTCTTCGGCAGCCGGGCGACAGCGAACGATCGCCTCCGCAAGCTCTACTGCGCGGGGCTCGTCGACGTGCATGTGCGGGGACTCGGCGACGACAACTACTACACGCTCACCGAGCGCGGACGAGACCTTGTCCTCGACCACCGCGATGTGACGCCGTGACGTTGCGGGTCCTGAAGAAGCTGCCCGCGAAGCTCGACCACCTGATCGCGGTGAACGAGTTCCGCATTCACTTGGCGCTCGCCTGTCGTGCGAGCACGACCTACGCCCTCGTGCGCTTCGAGACCGACGTAGACCTTGCAGCTGAACGACATGCCGCGCTCCTCGATCTCATCCCCGACGCGAAGGTCGCGCTGCGCTCGACCACGACGGGCGAGGGGCACCACTTCCTCGTGGAGGTCGACCTGGGCACTGAGGCCGTGACGTGGCTCGTGCGCCACAAGCTCACGGCGTATGACACCCACGCCGCCCTCGGTCACGCGCTCTATGGGCTCCGTGACCCCCTCGTCGTGCTGGTCGTGCCGGGGCTCCGGCGGGCGCGGAACATCGCCCGGACGATGGACGCGATGTGTGTGAGGGCGCGGGTGGTGCTCGCCGTCGCGTCGATGCTCTCGGAGGGCAACGTGCTCGCGGCGGCGTACGCCACCCCCGGCGATCTCGTGGCGGCACCACCCGACGCCGACGGGCCCGTGATCTTCACGCGGCGCCTTCTGCCGCCGTGACCAGGGTCCCCGCACGGGGTCCCGTGTCGTGCGGGGTCCCGTGTCGTGCGGGGACCCGAACCAACGCGAACGCCTGTGATGGTGGCGTTCGCGTTGGTGAGGAACTCGAACCATTCCGGGGGAAAGAAATCGTTGGAGGAGCGCACAGGCGGCGGTCGACGAACGAGAGAGCAGTGAGCCCGCGGACAACACCATGGTGGTGAAGCGCGGTGCTCACGGAGATCGCAGTCATGCAGCACACGCAGAAGATGGTGGTCGAGAGCACCGGCGGGCGCCCGCAGAGGTGCAGCCATGGGTGAGGCCGACAACAAGAAGGGGCAGCGGACCGTCGCCCGCCAGGGGCCGCTCGTGCAGGGGGTGAGTCAGCCGCTCGTGACCTCCTCCGTGAAGCAGCTCACGATCTTCGTGCTCGACGCGTCGGGCTCGATGGACCGTGGGAAGCTCGACGAGGCGATCGCGGCGACCGACGGGTGCGTGAAGGAGCTCGCCGACCCGAAGAACCGCGGAGCCTTCGAGGCGGCCAT
Organism: Polyangiales bacterium; assembly: GCA_039809605.1. Classification (GTDB taxonomy): domain Bacteria; phylum Myxococcota_A; class Polyangia; order Polyangiales; genus CAISKJ01. Next base: position 4,359 of record JBDHVF010000244.1, read on the forward strand.
CGTCGCCTACGGCGAGCACGCCCGCATCCTCCTCGAACCGAAGCCCGTCGCGCAGGTGCGGCCCGAGGACTTCGCCGTGAAGGTCGGGGCCTTCGGGGGCTGGACGAACATCACGTCCGGCTTGGTCGAGGCTCGCAAGCTCGCGGATCGTTCGCGCCCGGGCAACTGGGCGCGGCCCGTCGTCGTCCTGATGACCGACGGCGAACACAACCACGGCACGGAGGAGCCCGAAGGGGTCGCGACGACGCTGAAGGCGAAGGCCGACCTCGTCTGCGTCGCCTTCGGCGGAGCGCAGGCGAAGCTCGATCGCCTGCAGGGGCTCGCAACGACCCCGACGAGCGCGGTGCGCTGCACGAACGGCAGCGACCTGCGGCAGTTCTTCGCCAAGGTGGGCCGCACCATGAGCGTCGCGATCCGGACCGGCCAGAACACCGCCACCCTCCTCGGCGAGGGCGGGGTCATCCGGGGCTGAGCCGATCATGGCCCGGCGTGTCCAGGTACCGCCGGCGATGCGCTCGCACATCGAGCAGGTGACGAGGCCCCCCACGCAACCCGTGGGGGGCCTCGTTCCCCAATCGCCGCCTGTCCTCCTGTCCTTCTTCCGCCGCATCGTTCGGCGGCTGCGTCCGCCGACGTGGCTCGTTCGACTGCGGCTGACGACCATCCTCGTCGTCATCATCGCCGTGCTCGTCGGCGTCGTCGTGGTGCTTGCCACCTGCCTCGCGTACGCACAGGAGGTGCCCGCTCCGAAGCCGCCGGAACAACCGGCAGTGATGCACCCCCGCACGACCTTCCCGGAACCGCCGCCGGTCGTGCTCGCTCCGGCCGAGTCTGCCCCGTCCACGATGCGTCGTGGCGCCGCGGTTTCGGCCGCTCGTTCCACTCGTCCGTCGCCGGTCGAGGGACACACCGGGATCTGGGTGTCGATCGCGATGCTCGTCGGCCTCGTGGTCGGCCGCCGGACGATGCGTGAGGGGTGGTGTTCACCAACAGCGACGACGCCGAACAGACCGGCTGAACGGCTCGAATCCCGGCGGGCAGCACCGCATCTCGGCGCGACCTCGATCGTGGGGGCGGTGCGTGAAACCAATCAGGATCGCGTGGCGGTGCGTGTGATCGCGGGCCAGAACGTGTTCGTGATCGCCGACGGTGTCGGCGGTCTCGCGCGCGGCGGCGAAGCGGCCGAGATCTCGGTGACGTACGCGCTCAAGCGCCTCGAAGCCGAACTGCCCGGGATCGTCGCGGTGGGGGTCGACGGTGTGCGAGCGCTCCTCCTCCACATCATCTGGGGCGCGGGCGTCGAACTCGCGCGCACTGCGGCCGAGAGCACCTGGGCCGACGAGGACGAGCCCGGGCTGCGGACGACACTCCTTCTCGCGGTCGTGTCGTGCGACCGCTACGTCACGGCCTGGATCGGTGACGGCGGGCTCTTCGTCGTGCGAGCGAACGATGCGATCGTTCCCCTGCTCGCGCCGCACAAAGATCCGGCCGTGCCCGACGTGCTCCACGCGTCGCTCGGCCCTGCCACCCAGGGCCACCCGTCGTGGGCCATCGCCGGGCGCGAGCCCGGGGACCTCTTCGTCGGTGCGACCGACGGCATCGCGGATGTGTTCAACGCCGACCTTGTCGAACACATCCGGCTCTCACTCAAGGATGCGTCGGGGAACGCGGCACTGGCGTCGTCTCTCGTCGTCGATGTGCTCGCGGCTGAGAGCACCGACACCGGCGCGCCGAGGCTCACCGACAACCTGACGCTCGCCCTCCTCTCGGATGGTGCGCCGTGACCTTCCCTACCGGCGCGATCATCGCGGACATGAAGGGCGGCCGCTATCACATCGGGCGCGAGCTCGGGGAAGGCGGCCAGGGCACCGCGTGGGAGGCGTTCACGATCCCCCGCGACGAGGTGTGCGTCGCGAAGCGCTACCACGATGAGGTCGCGACGCTGGAGGTCGTCCGACGGCTCGACGTGCTCGTGCGGGCGCAGCTCTCGACGCGTGCGTCGGGACTCTGCGCGCCGTTCGTACGCCTCGCGCCGGGGTATGGCGTGGGGGCCATCCAGCCGCGCGCCAACGGCGTGCCGCTGAGCGATCTCTTCGCAGCCCCCACCTACTCGCTCCTCGACGCGCTCGGGATCGCGGTCGCCCTGTCGAGGGTGCTCGCTGTCCTCGAGGATCTCGGGTTCGCCCATGGCGATCTCGGGGCGAGCAACATCCACGTCGAGCAGGTGGACGGGTTCTATGAGACCGCGCTCATCGACTTCGACAACTACGCCGCGCCTGGAGCTCCGAGCCCGCAGTTCCGCGGCCAGGACACCTACGCGGCGCCCGAGTTGCTGGCGGGGACGGCTAGCGTGGGCATCACGAGCGATCGGTTCGCGCTCGCGGTCGTGCTCCACGAGCTCCTCTATCGCCGCCACCCCTTCGCGGCGGCGGCGCAGACCCAGATGTCCTTCGAGGACTACACCGCGATGCTTCAGAAGGCGTCGTGGCAGGACGATCCAGCGGCGGGAGGTGCCCGCAAAACGCTTCCCGGGCTGCCGGTTGGTGTGCTGCCGCGAGAGGTGCAACGCCTCTTTCGGGCCGCACTCCAGGTCGATCCCATGGCCCGCCCGAGCGCCGCCGCCTGGAGCCGGACCCTTCAAGCTGCGCTCGACACGCTCTTCGCCTGCGACGCATGCATGGGCGAGTTCGTTAACGAACCGACCCGCTACCGGTGCCCGCGGTGCGGCGCCCCGGCCAGCGTGCTCGAACTCAGGGTCGCCGGGCAGATCATCTCGCTCGCGGCCATGGTCACGACCGTCGGGCGCGGCGATGTCGGCGGCGACCTGAGCGTCTCGCGCGAGCACGCCGTCTTTCTTCGGGAAGGGTGCGCGCTCCGCGTCCGGTGCCGGTCGAGGAACGGCCTCGCCGTTCGGGTCGCGGGCACCTGGCGCGAGCTCGCCGAGGGCGAGGAGGCGACCGTGGGGGAAGGCGATCGGATTGCGCTCGCGCCCGGGGTCGAGGGCGTGTTCGCCACGCGGATGCCCTGACGAAGGGCCTCAACACAAACTCAATCAGCGTCCGCTCTCTTCGCGCGCCGAAGGGAATCGCCCCTCGGGTGCACCCTCCCCGCAGGTAACCGGGCCTGGCAGCGACTCGCCCGCTGTCGGCGACGTGGCCGCAGCGTGCCACGCGACGATGTGAGCCGCGGTCACCCCCTCGCAGGACCGAACGACCCGCTCGCAGGTCGCGATGTCGAAGCGCCCGATGTGGCACTGCTCGACCGGGATCCCGAGCTGCTGGGCGAGCCATCGATATGCCAACCCCCGCATCTTCCCCCGGGACGGAGGCTCGTCGGCCGAGCGCTCCGGCCCCCCATCGTTGACGGGGGCGCATCTTCGCCACAAGGCGTCGAACGTCGCGTGGGCTCGCTGTCGCGCCGAGCGCGTCGCGGCGTCGGCGGGCGCTCCCATGGGGCGACCGTCGGGGTGCGCGCCGTGTGCCCCCCGGCAGACCGGGAAGCGACTGCAACTCCAAAACTGGCCGTACGTTCCCGAACGCAGGCGCATGGAAGCCCCACAATCGCCGCAACGAGGGGGCGGTGGGGGGGTGGTAGTCATGCGTTCAGTATGCGTCGGTCCCCCAGGGAGGGGTACTTGCTCTTGGACATTCTCTGGCTCATCTCGTTCAAGTTGCCCAACTTATTAGGCGAATTGTAGGTCTCGACGCCGACGGGTGGCTAGCATGGAGTCGACCGAAGATTACGGCCTGTTATTAAAAGTAACTGTGAGTCCGTTTCGAAGTTGACGTCTCTGGCGGAGGTGACTACAACACCCTCACCGGACGCCGAAACACCCCTCATGGGTGGGCGACCACGATCTTTGAAAACTCCTGGTCTCGGTCAGCAGGGCAAAGCATCGCCCTTCAGGGCGGTGGTCTGTGCACTCGCGCACACTGAAGCGTCGGCAACCGTTCGCGGTCGCCGATGTAACGTCAACCCGTCATAGGTGAAGCGGCACGCAACACCAAGAGCGCAAGCTCAACGGCAAGACAAGGATAGACTCGGATTATTATTGGATCTACTGCGCACACAAGTACGCGGGTAATCTGGGCCTCACAGGTATCGTAGTAGTCGCTCAGCACTCCTTCCGTCGTGTCCTGCATGCAACCGGGCCTCGTGCATGCACCAAGGGGAATAGCCCCCAAGGGCGCACGGAGATCCTCGTACACGAGGAGACAGGAGCGAGCCCATGGCTCGTCAGAAGAAGATCGTGAAGACCATCATCGCGAACCTCCGTCAGATGATGGCCGAAGGAGTGCTGGACAGGGAACAGGCGGAGATGCTCGAGGATGTGATTCGACGACTGGGACACGGGGCTGCAACGCGTAACCCCCGTGAAATCGACAAGGTTCTGCAGGACCTCGTCAATGTGTTTCTCAAGTAGTCGCACGCATCCAAGCACCTGTTCTAAGACTACTGCGCTCTACCTCAAGCTTCCGAACTGCGTGTCGGCGGCTTGAGGCAGAGCGTAGAGCTAGGAGGACCCTATGGACTATGGCAAGGCCATTCGCCTGGCTCGCGCCGCGAGAAACCTCTCTCAGAAGGATCTTGCGACCAAGGCCAGCATCGAGCCGCCTTATCTCTCGATGATCGAGAACGGCCGGCGTAAGCCGAGTCGCGATGTGATCGAGCGGCTGGCGGTGGCAGCCGACATTCCGATGCATCTGTTCATGTTGCTGGCATCGGAAGAAGAGGATCTTCGTGGGGTCAAGGAGGCCCATGTGCAGGCGCTGGGACAGGAGTTCCTGAAGCTCATTATCGCCGCGAAAGCCGAGAAGGGCGATGAGTGATTCGACGCCGATCTACTCCGTCAAGGCGCTTGCAGGGCGCCTCGAAGTCTCTGCGCGCTATCTGGAGGATCTCGAGCGACGAGCCCCGCGTCTTTACGCTCCCTTTGATCTGCGAAGGCGGGGGTCAAAGAAGTGGCGACACATCGACAACCCCATGCACGAACTGAAGGTCGTTCAGGAGCGGATCTCGGAGGCATTCCTAGAGACGTTTCCGTTCCCTGAGACGATGCTGGGGGGAATTCGTGGGAGATCGGCGCTTGCGAACGCCGCCCTTCACGTCGGGCAGCCTTGCGTCATCAACCTGGACCTGAAGGATTGCTTCCCTCGTCTGCATGATCGAGAAGTCTTTGGGGCTCTGAAGGCGAACTTCCGTATGTCCGACGGCGTGGCGGGTCTCATCACGCGTCTGACGACCTTGCATCACCGTCTCCCCCAAGGCGCACCGTCGAGCTCTCCGCTGGCCAACCTTGCCATGCTTGAGATGCACACCATGATGGCCAGATACGCTCGAGAGCGGGCGCTCGTTCTGTCGCAGTTCGTGGATGATGTCACCATCTCGGGGCCTGATCCGCGTTCAGCGATTCAAGGGCTGATCCTGAGGCATCCCCTCACTTTTTCGCGGGGAATTCCGCAAGATCCCGGAGCTCCTGGGAGAGGGCTTCCATGGTCCC
>JBDHVF010000245.1:0-9843 GCA_039809605.1 Polyangiales bacterium
GTCGAGGCCGTCGACGTGCTCGATGGCGATCCACGGGCCGTGCGCGTCGGCGCCCGCGTCGAGCAGCCGCACCACGTTGCCGTGGCTCACGCGCGCGAGGGCGCGGGCCTCGTGGGCGAAGCGCCTTCGAAGCGCGTCGCCGCCCTCCGCCGTGCGCGGCCGCTTGACCACCACGCGCTGCACGAGGCCGCCGGGGAGCGTCCTGTCGGCGAGCCACACCGCGCCCATGCCGCCCTCGCCGAGGCTCCTCACGATGCGCATGCCGGGCGGCGCGGGGGCGTCGGCGGGGCGCTGCGGCGCGGGGTCGGCCATGGCGTCAGTTCATGCAGGCGAGCGCCACGACGCCGCTCGCGGGGGGCTCGGTGCTCGTCCATCGGGCCGCGCTGCCGCCGTCGAACGACAGCGTGACGCTCCGCGCGCCGCCGTCGCCGGGCGGCTCGTCGGTGACCACCACGGCGTCGTCGGCCGGGTCGGGGCAGCGCGCGAGGCAGCGGCGGTAGTTGTTGATCGCGACGTGGACGGTGCGCGTGCGGAGCGCGCTCGGGCCGACCCTCACGCGCCACGCGCCGTTGACCGAGAGGCACCCGCTGGTGAACTGCCACGCGGCCTGCGCGGGCGAGGGGTCTGCGGGCAGCGACGCGTCGCGGCGCACGTACTGCCCGCGCGCGCCGAAGGCCGTGTACGTGCTGCGCTCGAGCGTGGCCGTGTACTGCCCGCCCGCGACGCGGAAGAGCGCCGTGGAGTCGAGCTCGGTGATGCGGCTCGCGCCGACGAGCAGGGCCAGCAGGCCCGCGGCGCGCATGCTCACGCGCAGCCCGCCGTCGGCGAGCTCGAAGGTGTAGAGGAGCTCGCCCGTGACGTTGCGCAGCCCGAAGCGGCCGGCGCAGTTGCGGAGCGTGACGCGCAGCGCGCCGGAGCCCACGCGCAGGGCCGTGGCGCACGAGGGCGTGAAGAAGTCGCCGAGCTGCGCGGCGGCGCGGTCGAGCACGTCGGCGGGCCGCGCGGCGTCGGCGGCGCGCGCGACCGACATGAGCAGCGACAGCTCGTGGATCGAGGTCTCCATCGCGTCGGCGGTCTGCGCGACGCCCGCGGGCGAGTCGGAGGGCGGGGCGACGCCGCAGCCGGCGAGCAGGAGCGCAAGGGCCGCGGAGCGTGTCTCGGGGTGCGCGGTTCGCATGACGGCCGGGCGATGGGGTCGCTTACCGGAATCGTGCCGGAGGCGCGCGGCGTTGTCACGCGCGGGGCGACGCGGCGGCGCCGTGTCGACTCGGGGCGACAGGTGTCGACGGCGCGCGACGGGCGCGCGCGAAGGCGTGGCGCGCGCTCGCTCGGATCGGGTACAACGCCGCCACGGTCACCGACGATGGTGCGTGCCCTCACCGCGGTCGTGCTCGGGGCCGGTCTCAGCGCGCTGGGCTGCGACCGCGCGTCGACGGTCACGCTCCTGCTCGCCGAGCCGCAGCGCGACGACGCGGGCGCGCGCGACGGGGCCGCGCCCCGGTGCGGCGACGACCCGAACGTCTCGGGCGAGCAGATCCTCGACGAGCTCTACCGCGACGCGGGGCGCGAGCGCTGCGTGGTGCTCAGCGTGAACTCCGACTCGGGCGAGGTGCCGCCGCGGTACCGCGCGGTGCGCGCGCGGCGCATCGTTCCGCCGTCGCCCTCGGTGGCGCCGTGCATGGGCGCGCGCGGCGACGTGATCTTCGAAGGGCTGCCCGAGACCAACTACACCCTGCGGCTCATGGTGCTCGACCTCGACGGCCTCGACGCCGCGCAGGGCGTCGCGCTCGCCGTGCAGAACATGCAGCGCGACGGCGACGGCGCGTGGCCCGAGGCCGCGTGCCTGCCGTGGTTCAACTGCGCGCGGGCGCAGAGCGCGCGGTCGGTGATCGCGGGCCCCTACGAGGCCTGCACGGGGCCCGGTGCGATCGTCGTCGACGCGTGCTCGCTCGGCCCCAGCTGAGGCACCACGTGCCCGACGCGCATGTGAGCCGCGCGCTCGCCCTCGCCCTCGCGCTCGCGCCGTGCGTCGCGCGCGCCGACGAGCGCGTGCTGTGGCTGCGCGAGCGGGGGGCCACGCGCGCCGCGCCCGCGGGCGCCGTCGTGCCCGCGGCGACTCCGTCCGACGGGCACCACGCCGAGGCCGCGCGGGCGGCGCTCGCGAGGGCGAGGGAGCAGTTCCTCGCGTACGCCTTCCCCGACGCGGCGACGACGCTGCGCGTGGCGGCGGCCGAGCACGTCGAGCAGCTCGTGCGGAGCGACCGCGCGCTCGCGCTCGAGGTCTTGCACTGGGCCGGCGCGTGCGCCCTCCTCGCGAACGACCGCGAGGGCGCGCGCGAGGCGTTCCGCAGGGCGCTGGCGCTCGGCGCCGACGCGCGATTGCCCGCGTCGGTGTTTCCGCCCGCGGTCGAGGCGTTCTTCGAAGAGACCCGCCGCGCCGCGGTGCTCGCGGGCCCCTCGGTGCGCACGATCCGCTCGGTGCCCTCGGGCGCGCGCATCGAGGTCGACGGGCGCGACGAGGGCGTCACCCCGGTCACGCTCCGCCTCACGCCCGGCGTGCACTACCTGCGGCTCGAGCGCGCGGGCTACCGCCCGTGGATGGGGCCGCTGCAGACCGAGGGTCCCGTCGCGCCCGACCAGGAGGTCGTGCTCGCCGAGGCCACGGGCCGTGACCTGCGCGCGCAGGCGGGCGACCCCGAGGGGCTGCCCGGCGCGCCCGACGCGCCCGCGCTCGCGCGCTTCGCGAGCGAGTACCACGTCGACCGCGTCGTGGTCGCGCTGCGCGACGGCCGCGAGCTCGCGTACCCGCCGCGCGCGTCGTTCCCGTGGCCGTGGGTCATCGCGGGCGGCGCGGCGCTCGTCGCGGGCGCGGGCGTGGGCGCGTACCTCCTCGCGCGCCCGGCGCCGACCGTGACGCTCATCAGCGGCTCGCCGTAGCGCCCGCAACAACCCGCCGGGGAGTGGCGGTCTCCGCGGGATCAGGTTATGGGACGCGGCGTCGATGACCCGGTCCCGCGCCCAGGTGCTCGTGTTCCGCGCGGTGGCGATGCTCGCCGTCGTCACCGCCATCGCGACGGGCGCGCTCATGGCGCTTTCGAACGCGCAGCGCAGCGACGCCGCGGCGCTACGCTCGCGCATCCCCTCGCGCATGCGCCCCCGCAGCGCGCGCCCGCGGGTCATCGTCGCGCAGGGCGACGGGGGCTCCGCCGAGCCCGTGGGAATGGTCATCCCGCCGGCCGACGAGGTCTCGTGGCCGCCGCCGCTGCTCAACCCCGAGGCGCACCTGCGCGCGGCGTGGGACCTCTCCATGGGCCGTCCGGGCTCGCACGAGGTGCTCTTCTCGTTCGACGACGGGCCCAACCCCGGCACCACCGACCGGCTCCTCGGCATCCTCGAGCGTGCGCAGATCCACGCGGTGTTCTTCGTCTGCGGCTGGCGCATGGAGGCCGAGGAGCCCCTGCGCTCCCGCGCGCGCAAGATCCTTCAGGACACGGCCGCCGCGGGGCACGTCATCGGCAACCACACGGTGCACCACCGCGTCTTGCCGCAGCTCTCGCCCGCGCAGATCGCCTACGAGATCGACCACAACGCCGACCTCATCGAAGAGGTGCTCGGCGAGCGACCCCACCTCCTGCGGCCCCCCTACGGCGCGTACAGCGAGGAGGTGCGCCGGCACGTCACCTCGCTCCACAACGAGATGTGGCTCTGGTCGATCGACCCGCACGACTACATGGTCGTCGGCGACGTCGAGATCGTCGCGCAGCGCGCGATCGTCGGCATCGCCAACCACGCGGGCGGCACCGTGCTCCTGCACGACACCCACGCGTGGAGCGTGTCGGCGGTGCCGAAGATCCTCCGCTGGCTCGACGAGACCAACCGCGAGCGCCAGGAGCAGGGCCGCCCCGTGTACGAGGTCATGGACGCCCCGCGCTTTCTCGAAGGCGCGCGCGCGAGGCTCCCGATGATCGAGGCGGCGGAGCGGGCCGCGCAGCCGAGGGCGCGCGACGCGGGCGCCGACGCGGGCGACGCGAGCGTCGTCGAGCCCACCACGGGGCCCGTGACCGAGGTGCCCGACGCGGGCGCGATCCCGAGCGTCACGGGCGACGCCGGGGCGACCGGCGATCGGTAGTCACTCCACCACGCGGAGCTTCGCCTCGCTGCGCCCACGATAGACGCGGTCGAGGAGCTTGCGCGACGCGACGAGGGCCTTGTCGAAGCGGCCCAGCGGGCGGTTGCGCAGCGAGAGCGGCGCGTCGCCGAGCGCGCCGAGCAGGCGGCAGTCGCGCGCGACCTCGAGGCGCACCATCGCCATGAGCGCGGGCAGTCGCAGCGCCGCGGCGAGGGGGCGCTCCCAGCGCGCCGCGGAGGTGTACGCGAGCACGAAGAGGTCGGTCGAGCGGTCGGTCACGGGCGTGAAGAACACCGCGATGCGCAGCGCGTCGCTCACGCGAGGGCCGCGCGGGCCCGCGAGAAAGTACTGGTCGTAGACGGCGTGCACGGGCGAGAAGCGCGCGGTCCAGTCGTCGACGAAGTACGCCCCGTCGGGGATGTCGAACAGGGCGCGCACCGGGCGGGGCAGCGGGCGCTGCGGGCCGTGGTTCCAGACGCGCACGGCGTCGTCGGTGACGGTGGTCTCGCTCTCGACCTCGCCGATGCGCTCGCGCGGATAGCCCAGGAACGCGTGCACCTCGGGCGTGTGCTCGACCTCGATGAAGTTGTCGAGCACCAGCTCGAGCGGCGCCTCGGCTCGCGCGCGCGAGGTGCCCACGAGCGTGTGCCCGCCCACGTCGACGAAGGGAAACGCCGCGTCGCTCGCGGGGCTCTTCACCCACACCAGGCCCAGGCGCTCGACGCAGTCGTAGCGCGCGGCGCAGGGCTTCGAGCGAGGGTTCGCCGGGCTCTCTCCGCGGCCGTCGGCGCCCCAGCGCCACCCGTGGTACGCGCACACCACGCGGTCTCCCTCGACGCGCCCCCTGTGCAGCGGAAAGCCCCGGTGCGGGCACGCGTCGTCGAGCGCGGCGACCCCGTGGCGCGTGCGAAACACCACCAGCTCGCGCCCGCAGACCTTCACCCCGCGCGGCTTCGACCCGAGCTCGCGCGAGAGCAGCACCGGGTGCCAGTGATCGAGCTCGGTCACGCGCCCCTCGCGATGCGGTCGGCCACGCGCGAAGCCTCGTTGGCGATGTCGTGCAGCGCGCCCGTGAGCGGGTTGCGGTACCCCACGAAGTAGAGCCCCGGCGCGGGCGCGTCGTCGCCGAAGAACCGCGGGTACCCCCGCGCGTCGACGTAGCGCTCGGCGCCCTCGAGAAAGTCGTCGAGGGCCGCGCGGTAGCCCGTGGCGAGCACCACCACGTCGAGCGCGAGCTCGCGGCCGTCTTCGAAGACCGCGCCGCGCTCGGTGAAGCGCTCGACGCCCGGCACCACGCGCACGTGCCCCTGCTTGATGAGCGCCACCGTGCCCACGTCGATGAGCGGGATCTGCTTCTTCTCCACCACCTGCGACACGGGCCCGATCGACGGGCGTCGGATGCCCCACGGGGAGAGGTCGCCCACCACGCGGTCGAGCATGGCGAGCGAGAGGCGGTCGGCGAGCTTCACGGGCAGCCGGCTCATCACCCGCAGCGAGTTCACCTGCGCGGGGATGCCGAACATGTCGCGCGGCACCACGTGAACGGGGCCCCGCACGCACAGCGCCACGCGCGCGCCCGACTCCCAGAGGTCGAGCGCGATCTCGGCCCCCGAGTTGCCCGCGCCCACCACGAGGGCGCCCTTGCCCCGCCTCGCGCGGCCGTTGCGGTAGCGCGAGCTGTGCAGCACCTCGCCCGCGAAGGTCTCCCCGCCCGGCCACGTGGGGATCTTCGGCGTGCGGTTGTAGCCCGTGGCCACGACCACGCTCCTCGCGCGGGTGGTGCCCGACGTGTGCTCGACGGCCCAGCGGTCGCCGTCGCGGCGCACGCGCGTGACGGTCTCTCCGAGGCGGGCAGAGAGCGCGTAGCGGCGGGCGTAGGCTTCGAGGTAGTCGACCACCTCCTGCCGCGAGGGGTACGTGGGCACGTGCGCGGGCCACGCGAGGCCCGGCAGCGACGAGTGCTGCTTCACCGTGTGCAGGTGCAGCCGCTCGTAGTGGTTGCGCCACGCGCTCGCCACCGCGTCGCTGCGCTCGAGCATCACGAACTCGACGCCGCGCTGGCGCAGGCAGCCGCCGACGGCGAGGCCCGAGGGGCCCGCGCCGAGCACCACGACCTCGGGCTCGCGCGCCACGGTCACCCCGCGACCTTGCGCACGATGCGGGCGAGCACCTCGCCCCCGAGGCCCCCGCCGAGCAGGCCCACGAGAAAGGCCGCGAAGAGCCCCTCGCTCACGTTGGCGCCCGCGTAGTGGCCGTGCAGGTAGTACACGAGCACGAGCGGCAGGAGCAGCGCGGGCGCGTAGGTGGGCTCGATCCCGCGGCGGGCGACGCCCACGTCGACGGCGAGCACCATCGCCGCGAGCAGGCCGAAGACGAGCGCGAACATCCACGGCGCGAAGGGCTCGGCGCGAATGGCCGCGCGGATGGGGGGCCGGAGGTTGTCGGGCATGCGGTCGAGGGTGACGACGTAGCGCCCCGGGCCGCGCAGCGTCGTGAGCCAGTGGCGGTTGGCCGTCGCCTCGGTGCCCGCCGACGCGGCCACGTTGCCGCCCGAGAGGGGGCTCTGGCCCGCGCTGCGTTCGAAGGTGCCTTCGAACTCCTCTTCGGCGGAGCCGCGGGTGACGTGCATCTCGTACTTGGCCTGCGCCGAGGGGCCCACGTCGGCTTCGAAGGCTCCGCGCGTCTCGACGAGCAGGTTGGCCGCCGCGCCCGTGACGTCGATCGCGCCCGAGTCGCCCGCGCGCTGAAACGTCACCGTGCCCGACGGCGCGGGCGGGAACATCGTGATCGCGACGCCCCCGAGCAGCACCAGCACCACGGCGCCCGTGGCGACGCCCACGACCTTGCGAAACCCGTCGCCGGGCGGCAGCGAGTGCGTGTCTTGATAGGCCACGTAGCCGAGCGCGAGCGCGCCGAGCGCGAGCAGCGCGGCGGCGGCGTGCGTGGCGTACGCGGGCGAGCGCACGATGGTGGCGACGAGGCCGATGACCACCACGGCCGCGAGCGCGTAGGGCAGGTACTTCGTGGCGTCGGAGGGGGGCACGACCACGTCGACCCGCTTCTGAGGTCCGCGCGGTCCGGTGGGCTTCGGGGGGTTGGTGCTGGCCATGGGAGGGCGACGCGCACATACCACGAAACGCGGCGCATCGCGCACGCCGTCAGGCCTCGCGCGCGAGGCGCACGCGCAGGCCCACGAGGTCGCGCGCCACGCGTCCCACCACCTTGAGCCGCGCGCTCTTGCTCACGCCCCGCTGCCGGGGCACGCACTCGACGGTGGTCACCGAGTGCGAGACCCCGCGCCGCAGCGCCCTGATGGGGAACTCGAAGTTCAGAAAGAACGTGTCGGGCGCGAGCTCGCGCGGGTGAAAGAGATCCCTGCGAAAGAGGTACGGCCCGTCGGAGCGCATCGCCACGCCGTGCACCGCGCGGATGAGCCCGCGCACGCCCGCCGAGAGCACCTTGCGCAAGGGGCCGTCGTCGCGGTCGCGGTAGACCGAGAACACCACGTCGACGCCGCGCGCCTCGGCCTCGCGCTCGAGCACGCCCACCTCGCCCACGGGGATCTGCCCGTCGCACGGCAGAAAGGTCACCCAGGGCATCGTGGCCGAGGCCACGCCGGCCTTGAGCGCCCCGCCGATGCCCCGGTTGGCGCCGAGCGAGAAGGCCCTGCACCGGGGGTCGTCCCCGAGCGCCGCGCGCGCGAGCGCGAGCGTGCGGTCGGTGCTGCCGTCGTCGACGAAGACGAGCTCCCAGGGGCCCTGGCGGGCGCGCATCCACGCGACGATCTCGGGGAGCACGTGGGGCACGCTCTCCTCTTCGTTGTAGGCGAAGACCACGAGCGAGAGGCCGTCGGAGGGGCGCTGCATGCGCCCGTGTCTATCGCACGGGCGCCCGCGGCGCACCGTCAGAAGTGCACGCCCGCCGCCGCGGTCGCGTCGAGGTCGAAGAGCGTCGTCGGGAACATCACGTGCGCCGTGAGCTCCCCGGCCACGTAGAGCGCGCCGGTGAAGCCGTACTCCGCGCGCAGGCCCGCGTGCAGGTTCCAGTAGCCCGATACGATGTGGCCGACGGGCCCCGTCGAGCCCTCGGGCCGCGACGGCGTCGGCTCGATCTGCCCGAGGCCCACGCCGCCGAAGGCCGACCACGTGAGCCCGCGCGCCGCGAAGCCCCGCGGCGAGAGCGCGTAGTAGAGCCGCGCCCCGAGCAGCAGGTTGGCGAAGTCGTTGGGCTTCGTGAGCGACCAGGCGTTTCCTTCTGGCGTGAAGCCCGACGCGCTCACCGACCACGGCGCCGCGCCGAACTGCACGCGGGCCGTCACGCCGAGCGCGACGCGGCGGCTCACGCGCACGCGCACGGCCAGGTGCGCGAAGCCCGTGGCCGAGAGCCCCGGCGAGGGCGACGAGGGGCACATGGACTCCGGGCACGTGGCGTCGAGGCCGACGCGGTTCTGCTCGGCGTAGGTCACGTCCCCGCCGGTGAGCGGCGCGAGGCCGCCGCCGAGGCCCGCCTCGATCCAGACGCGCGGAGCGGCGGGCTCCTCGGGCTCCGCGACGGCGTACTCACGCGGCGGCTCGCGCACGAAGGCCACGGGCGGGGGCGGGGAGGGAGCTGCTTCGCCGGGCAGCACGGCGAGGTCGAAGACCACCTCCTGCACGACGAGCCGCGCGAGCGCCGCGCAGTCGGGCGCGCGCACCACGTCGGCCCTCACGTCCCCATCGCGCCGCGTGCGGATCACGGCGCTCCACCCCTCGGGGCCGTGCGCGGCCGCGGCGACGACGCGCGTCGACGCGACGCCCGGCGCGTGCGCGAGCTCCTCCGCGAGCCACGCGCGCACCTCGGACTCGGCCGGGCACTCGCCCGCGGGGGCCTGCCACGTGAGCGCCGCGTCCTGCGCCGCGGCGGCGCCCGGCAGGGCCACGAGCGCGGCGACGATCACCCCGCGCCTCATCGCGCACCTCCCATCACGTCGCGCACGCAGGTTCGCGCGAGGCGGCGCCGGGCTTCGTACGCGTCGCGCGCCACGAGGTGCACGGCGACCGCGTTGGCCTCGGCGACGCGGCCGGTCGCGCAGAGCGCCGTCACCTCGCGCGCGCCGAGCTGCATCCCCTGCGGCCCGTCGTCGTGCGCGCGGCAGCGGCCGACCCACGCGAGGGCCTCGTCGGGCGCGTCGCGCAGGAGCGCGCGGTCGACCTCGCGCACGCACTCCCACGCCGTCGGCATCGTGACGGGCTCGGGCTCGCGAAGAGGTTGCTCCGACGGGCGAGGGGGCTGATCCGACGGGCGAGGGGGCTGGTCCGACGGGCGAGGGGGCTGATCCGACGGGCGAGGGAGCCCGTCAGACGGCCGAGGGAACTGGTCAGACGGCCGAGGGAGCCCGTCAGACGGCCGAGGGAGCCCGTCAGACGGCCGAGGGAGCCCGTCAGACGGCCGAGGGAGCCCGTCAGACGGGCGCGGCGCCGGAGCGGGCGTGCGGCGGTGCATCACCGCGTGCGTCGGGGCGCTCGCCCTGACGCGGGTGACGACGGCGGCGCTCGTCGAGAGCGCGGCGACGGACGCGCAGACGGCGATGCCCTTGGTCGACGCGAGGCTCGCGAGCGACCACGAGAGCTTCGCGGCGGTGTGGGCCTGGAGCGCGACGCCCGCGCTCGACGCCGCCGCGCTCGACGCCTGCGCGGCGCCCGCGCCGGCGCCCACGCCCACGGCGGTGCCCGCGG
>JBDHVF010000246.1:0-9825 GCA_039809605.1 Polyangiales bacterium
AAGTAGCCCGGGGTTAGCCTCATCAGACGAGCCCATGGTCGCAGGCGTAACCCCGGGCAGGAGCGTGTCACGCGCGGTCACCCCACCTCCGGCATCGGTCACCCCATCACCTTCCGTCGCGCGCGGCTGACCGCGGGCGCCGCGCCGGGGTAGAACCGTCGCCCCGATGCGACGCGCAGCCTTCCTCACGCTCGAAGACCGGGGTGACTACGTGATCGACGACGCGCTCGCCGTCGCGGAGCTCGGCCTCCGCGGCTGGCGCGTCGACGAGGTCCCCTGGCGCCGCGACGCCGACTGGCGCTCGTTCGACGCCGTGGTGATCCGTACGACGTGGGACTACCAGCGCGACCTCGACGGCTTTCTCGCGAAGCTCGCGGCGATCGAGGCGACCGGCGCGCGCCTCGCCAACGACCTCGCGCTCGTGCGCTGGAACGCCCGCAAGACCTACCTCCGCGACCTCGCCGCGCGCGGCGTGCCCGTGGTGCCCACCCGTTGGGGAGAGGGCCTCGACGCCGACGGCGTGCGCGGCCTCTGCGCGTCGCTCGGCGAGTGCGTGATCAAGCCCGTGGTGAGCGCCAACGCCGACGACACGTACCGCGTCGCGCCCGGCCTCGCCGACGCCGACGCAGAGGGCATCGCGGCGCGCTTCGCGGCCCGCGCGTGGATGGCGCAGCCCTTCGTGCGGAGCGTGGTCGACGAGGGCGAGCGCTCGGCCTTCTACTTCGGCGGCGCGTACAGCCACGCGATCGTGAAGGTGCCGCGCGCGGGCGACTTTCGCGTGCAGGAGGAGCACGGCGGGTCGATCACCGCCGTCGCGCCCGACGCGGCGCTGCGGGCGGCGGCCGACCGGGTGATGGCCGCGCTCGGCCCCGCGCCGTTGCAGGCGCGCGTCGACCTCGTGCGCCTCGACGACGGGTCGCTCGCGCTGATGGAGCTCGAGGCGATCGAGCCGTCGCTCTACTTTCGCGCGCACCCCGGCGCGGCGCGCAACTTCGCCGACGCCCTGGAGCGCTTCGCGTCGGCGCGCTGACGGCCGAGGCGTTCGCGTGGCCGATGCCACGTCGCGACGCCCACGGGCATCTGGGCCCCCGGCGCGTCGACGCCCGTCGGGCGCACGGCCCACACGAGCGCGGCGCGAGGGGCGTGCGGGTGGCGGCCTTCGGAGGTCGCCACGAGCAGCGTCCCGTCGGGCGAGAACGCGAGCGCGTCGACCGCGAGGATCGAGCGCAGCGTGGTCACCACCCGGCGCGTGCGCGCGTCCGTGAGGGTGACGTCGCGCCCGTCGCTCGACGCGGTGAGCGACCCGTCGGGCGAGGTCGCCTCCGCGCGAGACGCCCCCGCGCGGCGAGGCGGCGACGCCGGGGGCGGGCCCGCGGGCGTGGGGCGAGCGCCCGACGCGGCGCAGTCCCTCGCGCTCCACGCGTGACCGTCGCGGGAGATCACCGCGGCGCCGTCGCTCGACCACGAGAAGCGCTCGGCGTCGAGCGCCGAGGGCACCACGCAGCGCAGCGACCCGTCGGGCAGCGCGCGGAGCTCGACCCCGCGCCCGGTGCCGACCGCGACGCTGGCGTTGTCCGGGCTCAGCCGGAGCCACCCGGCGCGGCTCGCGAGGTCGACCTCGCGCGCGGGAGACGCCCCCGCGAGGTCGAACACCGTGAGCCTCGCGCCGCGAGCCCGCGCCGCGTGGCGCCCGTCGGGCGAGAGCCCGTAGAGCTCGCTCGCGAAGCGCTCGGGCAGGAGGATGCCGTAGCGCACCGGGCCGATCACCTCGGATTGGAGCCACGCGCGCGCGCCCTCGGGCACCGCGCCGAGGTCCCTCGCGCGGCCGTCGGCGCCGATCAACGCGCCGAGCGCGCCGTCGGGCAGCACGACCGCGTCGGGGTCTCCGTCGAGGCTCCAGACCACCACCGCGCGCTCGACCGCGATCGCGAGGCGCGCGCCGTCGGGCGACCACGCGACGCGCGCGTCGGGTGACGGCAGCGCGCGCATGCCCAGCGAGCGCCCGTCCGAGGTGTCGAACACCTGCAACGACGTGGCCCCGGCGCCGTCGCGCACCACGGCGGCGACCTTCGAACAGTCGTGCGAGAAGCGGGCCCCTTCGAGCGAGCCGGGCAGCTCCGCGAGGGGAGCCATCGCGCCCCCCGCCGTGAACAGGTCGAGGCGGTGAACGCCCGCGACCGAGGGCACGCGCGCCCCCGCCGCGGCGCGCACGGCGCCGCCGTCGTCGACGCAGAGGTCGAGCAGGGGCGTGTCGACGGGGCGCTGCCGTCGGGGCAGGCCGAGCGTCGCCCGTCGCACCAGCCCCACGGCGCCGTCGCGCGGCGGAGCGGCCGCCCGCGCGCCGAGTCGTACACCGCGAGCGCCCTCCCCCACGACACCGCGAGCCGCGAGCCGTCGCGCGAGAGCGCCGCGTGGAGCGCCCCCTGCGGCAGCGGAACCCTCGCGCGACGGCTCCAGGGACGTGCGTTCGAGCCCGCCGGCCGCGCGAACACGGTCGCCTCGGCGCGCGTGAGGGCGGCCACCGTCGACCCGTCGCGCGAGACGACGAGGCGCTCGACCGCGCCGCCCGTGAGCGGCGCCGAGGCGAGCGCCGCGCCGGAGTCTTCGAAGAAGCCCAGCACCCGCGAGTCCCGCGCGGGCGCGCGCGGCGGGGTCACGAGCGCGATGCCGTCGGACCACGGCGCCGCGTCGGGGAGCACCACCTCCGCTCCGCCCACGAGGGTGCCCGTGACGCGCGACGACGTCACGTGGAGCAGGCCGTCGGTCGTGCGGACCCAGAGCGCGTCGGGGGCCCCCGCGAAGACCGCGTCGCGCACGGCCCTGCCCACGCGGAGGAGGGGCGCGAGGCGCGAGGCCGTCGAGGGGTCGATGCGCTCGGCCTCCGACTGCGCGCGGGCCGCGGGCGCCGAGAGCGCGGTCGCGAGCGCGGCGAGCCCGCAGAGGAGCCAACGTTCGTGCGCAGGCATTCGTCCCATGTCCCTCCCGACGCGGCGACGCTATCACCGGGCCGTCGGCGAAGCGATGGAGGCGTTGACGTCACCGGGCCTCGTGCGGCAGGGTGCGCGGCGGTCACACGACGGTGCGACGTGAAGGGGGATGACACATGAGACCGAGGAAGCTGCCCGCGTGGGCGGCCTGCGCGCTGCTCGCCGGGAGCGTCGGGTGCGCGACGACCGGAGCGCGGGCGCGCGCGGGGAGCGCGCGGGGCGTGGCGAACGACTTCCCGTCGCGGGCCGAGCTCGCGACGCTGGCGTCGTCGGCGAGCGCGAGGCCGGTGTCAGACCGACGCACGGCGCCCATCGAGCGCTGGGAGCTCTCGGGGCCGCTCCCCACGGCGATGGGGTCGGCGCCGGCCACCGACGCGACGCCCTACGCCACGCTCCTGCGTGAGCGCGCGGGCGCGACCGGCGGCAGGGTGGTGGTCACGCAGGCGTTGCAGTGCGCCGCCCGCGAGCTCGGACGCTACGCGCTCGGCCACGAGGGCACGGCCCCGCAGCCCCTCGTCGACTTCGTGGCGAGCCGCTGCGGCGCGCTCAACGAGGCCCTCTCGGTCAACGTGAGCCGCGGCACGGGCGACCCCTCGGCGCCCGAGTCGGCGCTCGTGTCGCACTTCCGCGCGGACCTCGTGGCCGCGGCCGACCGGCTCTTCGGCGAGGGGCCCGTGAACGTCGGCGGCTGGGTGGGACGCGAGGGCGAGCGCTTCGTGGTGCTCTCGGTCGCCGAGCGGCGCAGGGTGATCATCGAGCCGAGGCCCTTCACCCCCGACGCGCAGGGCGTCGTGGTGATCGACGGCCGGCTCCTCGAGGCCGCCGCGAACGTGAGCGCGCAGGTCAACCGCGGGCGCTGGTCGACGCAGCCGTGCGAGCGCGACGCGTCGGTGCGCCTGCCCCTCTTTCGCGTGCGCTGCCCCGTGGCGGCCGAAGACGCCGCGGCGCGCCTCGAGGTGACGGCGTTCCCGCCGCAGCGGCTCCTCGGGCACGTGGTGTTCAACGCGCTCGTGGGCGCCGGGCGCGACGCGTCGCGCACGTTCGAAGTGTCACCGCCCGACCCCGCCCGCGTGGCCCACGACCCCGCGCAGTCGCGCGACGTGCTGCTGTCGCTCCTCAACGACGCCCGCCGCGCGGCCAGCCTCGCGCCCGTGACCCTGGCCGCCCGCGAGACCGACACGGCGTGCCAGGTGGCGCCCGCGTTCTTCTCGTCCGTCGAAGACCCCGCGGGGGCCACCGCGACCGACCGCATCGCGCTCGGCATGATGGCCGGCTGGGACGTCGAGGGCGCGATGATCCGCGAGGGGCGCTTCTTCACCGGCGCGGGCGCCCGCGAAGACGACCTCGCGCGGTGGCTCGCGTGGAACCTCGAGCGGCCGATGGGGCGCTCGGTGCTCCTCGACGGCGCCGTGCGCCAGGTGGCCCTCTGCCCGTGGATGATCGACGGGCACGTGCAGGGCGTCCTCTGGTCGTCGTACTCGTTCTACGACGACGCGTCGGTCGCCGACGAGGAGCGCGGGGTGTACGCGCGCATCGACGAGGCCCGCCGCGCGACGGGCAAGGGCGCCGTGACGAGGCTCACCGACCTGCGCCCCATGATGGAGTCTCACGCGCGCTCGCTGCAGAACAACGCCGGCGGGCTCGACGCGACCCTGCAGGCCATGATGCGCGACGCGGTCGCGGCGCGCGGCAGGGGCGTGCGGGGCTGGGTGATCCCCACGTCGGACCTCGCGAGCATCGAGTTCCCCGACGACGTCGTGAGCCCCGCGTCGCTGCGCATCGGGGTGCACGTCGCCCACTGGCGCCAGCCCGACGCGGCGTGGGGGCAGTCGGTGGTGTTCCTCCTGGTCGAGGCGGGCTGACTCAGGCGGGCGCCGCACCGACGCCCCCTGCATCAACGTTGATGCGCGCCTGCATCAACGTTGATGCGCCCTCCCCCGATCACCGCGACGGTCGTTGACCCGCCGGGCGCCTCGGCACGAGACTCCCACGCCGAGATGCGCGCCCGCTCCGCCCCCACGCTCGCAGCAGCCCTCTGGTCGCTCGCGGCGTGTCACGGGCAGGCGCGCGTGAGCGGCGCGGGCGACTACGACGACGACGGCGCGGGCGGCCCCACCTGCGGCATCGAGCGCTGGGACGTGAAGACCGGCCGCGACGCGCTCGCGCCGTCGGTCGACCTCGCGCACGCGGAGCCCACGACCATCGCGCGCATGGTGGCGCTCCCCCGCCCCGGCGGCGCGGGCCCCGAGATGACGCTCGGCGACGGACGGCAGGCGCCCTACGAGCGCCGGGCGTTCGTGCTTCGCAACGTCACCCTCGTGCGCTACCAGCGCGAGCGCGACCAGGACTACCACCTCGTCGTGCGAGACGGCGCCGACGCGATGGTCGTCGAGATCCCGCACCCCGGCTGCGTCGACGCGCCGAGCCCGTGGCACGACGTGATCGCCGAGGCGCGGCGGCGCTTCGACGCGCATTTTCAACGCCGCCCGCAGGGCGACGGGCTGCGCGAGGTGATCACCGTGGTCGGCGTGGGGTTCTTCGACCGGGTGCACGAGATGGTCGGCGGCGCGCCCAACGGCATCGAGCTGCACCCCGCCACGGGCATCTGCTTCGGGCTCGACTGCGCGCTCCAGGGGGAGGCCCCTCGCGGCGAGACCCGTGTCATCCCGGGCCTGTCGCCCGACTACGACGACTGATCGCGAACCCGCTCGTCGAGCCCGATCGGAGTCGCCGCCGCCTTCGCGCGACACCCGTGGGAATCGCGGTGATTCGCGCGCGGCACGGGGGCTGCTCACGCGACGGCCCCATGAGACACCACACCGCCTCCACGCTCCTCGTCGCCCTCTTCACCGCCTGCGGCTGCGTCGGCGCGCCGCCCGACGAGCCCGAGGGCTCGGCCGCGTCGCCCGTGCTCGTGTCGACCGACGGCGGCGCGGTGAGCGTCTTCAACTGCTACCGCGACGACGACGGCGACGGCATCGGCACCGGCGGCGCCGTCGGCACGGCGGCGACCTCGTGCGGCGCGGGCCTGGCCGCGGTGCGCGGCGACTGCGACGACGGCGACGCCACGAAGCAGGGCTACTTCTCGTGCTACCGCGACGCCGACGGCGACCACTGGGGCGCGGGCTCGCGCGCCTCGCTCTGCGCGAGCTCGACCTGCTGGTCCTCCGACGTCGCCGACGTGGGGGGCGACGCCGACGACGCGAACGCCGCCGTACACCCCGAGCGGTCGGAGACCGCGGGCGACGGCCTCGACAACGACCAGGACGGCGCCGTCGACGAGACCGAGATGTCGTTCTCGCGCTCGGGCAACAACAACACCACGACGGGCTTCGACGTGGCGGCCACCCTCAACGCGTCGTCGATCTACGACATGGGGACGCTCTACGCGCGGGTGACCTGGCGCGCCCTCGAGGACTCGGCCACGGCGCACGTGGGCGCCCTCACGGCCGTGTCGCACACCGCGGGCTCGCGCGGCGTGACGCTGTCGGTGACGGGCCTCGCGGCGCACGACGGGGGCGCCGTGTACTCGGCCACGGTGCGGTTCTACGCGCGCAGCGTGTCGCCCACCGGGGTGGTCACCTACGCCGCCGTCGGCCCCGGCTCCGACACGTACTACACGATGACGCGCCCCTCCTCGAGCGCGGCGTCGGCGGCGGCGCGGTGGAACATCGTGATGCGCGCCCTCGAGGACTGGGACGACTCGGAGAAGGGCGCGATCCACGAGTGGGAGACCGGCTGGCGCACGACGCGCTACGGCGCGACGACGAACGCCGCGTGGTGCACCGAGTTCTACGTCACCATGGCGAAGGGCGACCTCTACCGCATGAACACCGAGAGCGAGGCGTCGGGCGACCACGTCGAGAACGACACGGGCGACATGCAGACGTGGTTCGGCGGCTACGGCTCGATGCTCGTCGCGAGGCCGACCGACGCGGAGCTCGCCGACCGCGCGCCGGGCACCTGGCTCGGCGTCGACACCGACGGCGACGGCGACGAGAACCACACCGAGATGCTCCTCGCGTGGGACGCGACCGCCGCGACGCCCACCTACTGGGCGGTCGCGGGCAACACCACGGGCAACGCGGGCGGCGCGTACCTCGGCTCGGGCCACGGCGACCGCGTCGGCGTCTGGTCGCACTCGACCGCGACCTCCACCGGCGGGCGCCGCGTGCTCGACGCGGGGCGCATCCACACGAGCGCGATGCTCGACCCGTGACCGCGCCTCGCGCCTGCCACGGCGCTTGACCCGAACGAGCCCTACCCGACGTCCTCCGCGCTGAGGGCCTGCTCGACCGGCGTGCGACCGAGCGAGCAGGTGGCGCAGCTCCTCGCGGCGCAGCCCGCGTGGTGCTTCGTGCGCACGGTCACCACGGGCACCTCGGCGTGGCGCATGACCTCTTCGGCCACGCTCCCGAGCGCCACGCGCACGAGCCCCGTGCGCCCGTGCGTGCCCATGAGGATCATGCTCGCGCCCGCCTCGCCCGCCACGTCGAGGATCACCTGGGGCACGCGCCCGAAGGCCACGCGCCCCTCGGCCTCGACGCCCTCGGTGCGCGCCTGGGCGAGCAGCGGCGCGAGGTGCGCCTCGGCGTCGTCTCGAAGGAGCTTCGCCACGGGGAGCGCGTGGCCCCCGCCCGGCGGCTGCACGGTCGCCGTCAGCGGCAGCCCCCGAGGGGGGTCGCTCGCGTGCAGCAGGATCAGCCGGGCCTGAAAGGCGCGCGCGAAGCGCACCGCCTCGGCGATCACGTTCGGTGCGCAGTCGGAGAAGTCGAGGGGCACGAGGATCAGCGACATGTTCCTGGGGTGACTGCAACGTTCGTGCGAGTCGAAAACACGTGCGAACGGCCGACCCGGTGGAACGTCGAGAAACGCCATGTGAAACGCGCGCCGCGCGGGTGCAACGCGCCCCGCCCTCGACCGGCAGACGTGTGCCGGTAGGCTGACAGGCCCCCTGTCGGTGCGGGCGCATCGGGCTGCGGCCGCGTTCCGCGGAGGCGCGTCGAGCCGGTGCGTTTCGCGGTTGACGCCGCGGCGGCGGCGGCAGCAAGCTTTCCGTGACGGGGGATCGATTGGATGGGGCCTGACGTGCTGTACACCGTCGCGACGGCGATCGAGGTTCCGCCGCGCGTCATCGGCCGGCGGTACATCCTACAGTCGCCGCTCGGGAGCGGGCGGCGCGGCGGGGTCTGGGCGGCGCGCGATCGCATCTCCGGGCAGACGGTTGAGCGAACAGGTTCTCGAGTTTGCGACGTCGCACGTCGGTGAGACGGACGCGCGGAAGTTCAGATCGGAAACCGCGCCGTCTTGAAGAGATCCAATGCGATTGCTCGCAGGTCGGGCATGACGCCGATCGCGTCGACGTCGGGCGTCATCGAAGGCGTCCCAAGCCGTGCGTCTCGCAATGTCCGGCGCATCTCGGCGGCGAGAGTTGGCGACCGTGGATGCGCTCCGAAAGGCCCTGTACGACGAGTGCGACGCCCGCGATGATGGGCGCGGCGGCAGATGTTCCGGCCATCCACCCGTAGTGCGTATGCGCGGGCACTTCCGGACTCGCGCCCGGCGCACATACGGCGTCACCCCATGCGAAACAGTCCACGCGCTTTCCAAAACATGAGGTCGGCAGACGTGCGCGCGAAATGTGATGGCACGCGCCGACAACGATCGCGCCCGAGTCCTCGCTCGCGATCGGGCTGAGGAGGTCGAGGCAGGTGCCACCGTTGCCCGCCGCTTCGATCACCACAACGCCCATTTCTCGCGCGCGACGCAGGGCGTTGAGCACGCCGGGCAGGACCTCGATGAACACTCGGGCGTGATCGGGGAGGTCAGTCTGCGCGTTAACCAGCAGCACATCACCGAACGCCATCTCGTCGAGCGCGTCGTGAAGGGCGGTCGCGGTGCTGTACTCGCCGCCCGCTCGCCATGGGCTCACGACGTGGGCAGAAGCCACCGCGGGTGCGAGTCCGACGAACCCTTCAGACGGATCGCGACCGACAGCGATCCCGAGGGAGGCCGTTCCGTGGAGGAACGGGCCGTGGTTGATGCCGGAGAGCAGGGTGGGATTGAGGTGCGCAAACGCGCGATGATGGAGGTCCCATCCCCAGTCGAGTGCGACGAGATGTTGTCCAGCGCCATCGCCGCCCGCGAGACTGTGCGCGAAATGGGCATTGACCCCAGTAGGGGAAGGGCCGAGAAAGAGCCAGCCGTCAGCATATGCGGCGGAGGGGGTCTCGGACATTGCCTGTCGGCAAACCGTAGAGGGCGGTCAGAAGTTGGTGATCGTGTGCTTGTAGTAGGCAGTGTTACCGGAACCAAACTTCGTGTCGCACGTCGCCTTGAACTCCGTCGTGTTGGTGATGGTGTACGCGGTCGTGTACACATAGTTGAAGGTCTTGTTCTGATTGTTCACACTCGGCCAGACGTAGTTCGGCCCAAGCCCCCAGTACTCCACACCGCTACTCACCCAGAGGATGCCCACCACGTTACCTGAATCCTTGATGTCGAAAATCCCAGTATCCCACTCCGGCGGTTCCACGGCCTTCTCAGAGATGTCCATCAGTCGTTCGAACATTGGTGTCCTCAGCCCCTTTCTGTAACCTGCGCGTGGAGTCGTATGTCGAAGGCACCTCGACACCACCGCCACCACACCGTCGACGCTATGCCCGTGCTCTCCGAGTAACAAGTGAAAAGTCTACCGCGGCGTGCGGTGGCGATACGCGCGCCTGCGACCGCACGGTCCCGTCGCGCGCGATCAGCGCCATGCGTAAGGGCTTGGCCGAAAATAACTTTGCCAAATTTCGCAAATCCCCCTCTCCTGCCGGGGCGGCGCGTTGCATGG
>JBDHVF010000247.1:0-9822 GCA_039809605.1 Polyangiales bacterium
CGGAGCCGCGGCTGGTCTCTCGCTGCCAGCGCCGCGATCGAACTGCGCTTCGGGGACTGACAACGTCGCGGATGCGCCGCGGCTCTGCGGAGCCGCGGCCGATCAACGCGGCGCGCGCGGCGAGACCCCAGCGCGACGACGACGTCCGCCCGCCACGACGGCGAGCGCCAGCAGCGCGAGCGACGGCGACACACCGGCGCGCTGCGTACGCGTCACGTCGCAGTTGCACCCGCCGGGCTTGTTCGGCGGGGCGGCGGCGTCCGCGGGCGCGTCGTTGGGATTCACCGACGCGTCTTCGGTCGCGACGTCCTGCGCGGGCGGGACGTCCTGCGCGGGCGGGAGATCCTGCGCGGGCGGGACGTCCTGCGCGGGCGGCTGATCGCTCACCGCATCGACGCTCGCATCCATCGTCGCCGCGTCCGTCACCACATCGGGCGCGCTCGCGTCCGTCACGACGTCCGTGACCGCCACGTCCGTCACGCTCGCGTCCGTCACGCTCGCATCCATCACCGCCACGTCCGTGACCGCCACGTCCGTCACGCTCGCATCGGCGCTCGCGTCCGTCACGCTCACGTCCGTCGCTCCTGCGTCGGGCAGCGCCGTGACGCACTCGATCTTCGCGCGCACGCGGTCGATCGCGTACGGCACCGCCGGGTCGAAGCGCTCGTACACGTAGAGCGCGCAGCCGCGGTCGTTCACCGCCACCGCGGGGAGGCGCTCCTCCGTGGCGGCGTCGGCCACCGTGTACACGCCCGCGTCGTCGGCCGCCGTGAGCGCGCCCGTCAGCCGCGTCGCGCGGATGTCGGCGCCCGGCGTCGTCTGCCACGCGAGCAGCGCGTCGCCCCCACTCGCCGCGAGCGCGGGCGCCGTCGCCGCGCCTGCGCCCGTCACCACCGCCCGCTCGGCGAGCGTCACCACGCCCATGGGAGACACGCGCGCAGCCCACAGGTCGGCGTCCATGGCCACGCGGCCGTCGCTCCAGGCCACGGTGTACGCGCCGCCGTGAAAGGCCACGGCGGGCGTCGACTGCGCGCCCATGCCCGCGCTCACCACGAGGCCCGCCGGGTCGAGCACCGCGCCCGCGGCCGACACGCGCGCCGCCGCGATGTCGCCCGTGCTCCACGCGACGAGAAAGTCCGTGCCGTCGGAGGCCACCGCGGGCGACGCGGCGCTCGTGCCCGCGGGAGACACCGTGAACGGCGCGCCGTCGACCGCGCCCGCGGCCGTCACCCGCCGCGCGAGGAGCGACGTGGGCATCTTCGGCGGGCGCTCGGTCCACGCGACGAGGTGATGGCGGCCGTTGAAGGCCACGCGCGGCGGGCTCTCGACGAAGCTCGACGAGGTCGCCAGCGTCGCGGGGGCGCCGTGCGTGCCGTCGGCCCCGACGCGCACGCCCTCGATCGCCGCGGGCGCGCCGCGCGTCAGCCACGTGACGAACCATCCCGCGCCGTCAGAGTCGACCGCGGGCCAGAGCGAGCTCGTCGCCGCGGTCGAGAGCGCGAGGCCCGCCGGGTCGAGCACCGCGCCCGACGACGACACGCGCGCGCCGAAGATCTGCGAGCCCGCGGCGCGGCGGTAGTCCTCCCACACGACGAGAAAGTCGCGGCCGAGGCTCGCCACGGCCGGGCGCCACTGCATGTTCGACGCGCCCGTGACGCGCAGCGGCGTCGCGTCGAGCACCGCGCCCGACGACGAGATGCGGTGGGCGCGCACCTCGCTCTCCCACCCGGCGCCGTCGCGCGCATCGGCCACGAGGGCGAGCGTCTGACCCGGGGAGCCCACGAGGTCGGTGAGCGCCGTCGGCGCCGAGCCCAGCAGCGTCGCGCCGCCCACGGGCGCGAGCGCGGGCGTGAAGCGCCACACGCGCGGCGCGTAGGTCGAGCCCGAGGGGGCGCTGAGGGTGGCGGCCGTCCACGCGGCGCCGTCCCACGCGATGAAGAGCGACGAGTGAAAGAGCGCGTCGGTCACCACGGCGCGCCCCGTCGCGTCGAGCGTCGCGCCCGCGCGCGACACCCGCGCGGCCATCACCCGCCCGGCCATGCCCGCGGTGCCGCCGTCGATCCACGCGACGACGTAGTCGCTGCCGTCGAAGCCCACGCGGGGCGTGCCCTGCGCGTTCGAAGACGAGCCCGTGAGCTCTCGGTCGAAGAGCACCGCGCCCGCGGGCGAGAGCATCGCGACGTGGATGCGGTTGTTGCGGCCGTCGTACTGCCTCCACGCGGCGAGCACCGAGCTGCCGTCGGTGGCGGCGTGGGGCTCGTACACGCTGCCCTCGATCGAGAGGGGAATGCCCGCGGGGTCGAGCGCGCGGCCGCCCGCGTCGATGCGCGAGGCGTAGACGCGGTTGGCCCTGCCCCGCTGGTCGAAGTAGACCGCGGCGCGCAGCGTGGGCGACGCGACGAGGGCGCCGCCGCCCTGGTAGCCCATCGCGGTAGAAATGGGCACGCCGTCGGGGTCGAGCGAGCGGCCGTCGGGCGTCACGCGCGTGACGAACTCGTCGGCCGAGAGGGGGTCGTTGCGGTTGTCCGTCCAGGCCACGAGGAACTGCGCGCCGTCCCACGCGACGAGCGGGCTGCCGAGGCGCGCGCGGGCGGGCGCGACCTCGAAGCCGATGGGGTCGAGGAGCGTGCCCGCGGGCGACACGCGCGCGCCCCAGAGCGCCATGCCGCCGCGGGTGACCCGGCGGTCGGTCCACGCGACGAGGTACGCGCCCGCGCCGAACGCGGCCGAGGCGCCCGCCTGCTCGGTGCCCGCGC
Source organism: Polyangiales bacterium (assembly GCA_039809605.1). Taxonomy (GTDB): domain Bacteria; phylum Myxococcota_A; class Polyangia; order Polyangiales; genus CAISKJ01. The sequence goes on from JBDHVF010000247.1 coordinate 2,757, forward strand.
CCGACGGGATCGGCGCGTCGACCCCGAGCTCGGGCGAGAGCACCGGGTCGAGCACGCACGGAAAGCTCGACCGGCCCACCACCTCCGCGGGCACGCGCACCACGACCTCGCCGCCCTCGTACCGAGGCGCGAGCTCGGTGCGCTCGCCCCTCGCGTCGACCCACGTCGCGCGGCCGTACCGCAGCATGCGCCGGCCGTCGTCGAGCGCGAGGTGCAGCCCCGTGGGGGTCTCGGCCGCGAGGCCCGCGCCGTCGGCCGCCACGCGCACCACGAGCTCGCCCGCCCTCGGCGCCGACGGGACGCTCCACGACTGCTCGACGCCGTCGGGGGTGTTGCAGTAGCGCTCGGTGGCGCCGTCGAAGGGCCGCTCGACGCAGCCGTCGCCCGCCGCGCGCACGACGCCGCGCGGCGCGAGCGCGACGCCGCCGAGGGTGATCGCGCGCGTCGAGACGCGGACTTCGCGCGCGAGCGCGACGTCGTCTCCCGGCGCGAGGGGCGCGACGGCGACGCCGTCGGGCGTGGCGCGCGCGAGGTAGATGCCCACGTCGGCCGAGAGGCCGTCGCGGTCGGGGTGAAAGGCCAGCCGCGCGCGGCGCACCACGGCCGCGAGGTCGACCTGGCTCGATGCGACGGGCGACGAGGGAGACGAGGGCGCGGGTGCGTTCGCACAACCGAGGAGGACCGTGACGGAGGCCAGCGTGAGACCGGGGCGCATGGCCGCGATCGTACGCGCAACGCGGCCGCGTGGAACGTCGATCGCGCGGTCACTCCAGCCAGCGCTCGCGCACGGTCCAGGCGTAGTTCCAGTAGTCGTCGCAGTAGCCGGTGTTGTACGAGCGGTGGTTGCGCGCGGAGTACGACAGGCCGTCGATGCCGAAGACCTCCGAGCGGCCCTGACGCACGGTCACGGGCGGGGGGTCGGTCTCGCAGGTGTTGCAATGGCCCTGCACCGACAGCGCGAAGAGCTCGGGCGTCCCTCCGCCGCAGTTGGTGCCGGCCATGGTGCACCCGATGCTCTGCCGCGAGACGCCAAAGGGCGCCTCGGGGAGCGCGACGGGCTCTCCGTTCGCCGCCGCGGCGAGGAGCGCGCTGTCGTGGCGCACGGGGTTGGCGACGCCGTCCCACGAGGGCGCGTTCGACACCTCGACCTGCATGGTGCAGCCCCACGACCACGTCGCGCGCGAGCGGACGCGCACGTACTGCCCCCGCCGCAGGCCCACGGGCGTCGCGCCGAGGTTGAAGCCCGGCGCGTTGATGCGCAGCCTGCCCATGAGCGGCACGCAGTCGGCCGCGGGGCTGCAGAAGTCGAGCGTGAGCTCGGCGCCCTGCTCGTCGTCGGTCACCGCGACCACCGCCGCGGTGCGCGTGACGATCTCGGGCATCGGGCCGGGCGTCGGTCGCATGGCGGAGCAGTCCATCGCCACGCCGCCGGGCCCTGTGTACCCGATCGAGACGCGCGCGGCGCCTTCGAAGCTGCACATCGGCGGCGCGTCGGGCGCGTCGGGCGCGTCGGGCCGGTCGGCGCCCGCGTCGACGGGGGCCGAGGCCACGCTCGCTCCGCACCCCATGGCCGTGAGCGCGACGACGAAGCACAGCGAAGCAGAAGGTCGGTGGGCTCTCATGGTGAACGACGATTCAGCAACCGCCGTGCCCGGAGGATCTGTGCCATGGCGAGCCAGAAGAGCTTGTTTCGAGCGCGTTCACGACGCGCGCGCCGTGGCTTGACCCGAACAAAGTAAGCACTTACTCTCCAACTCATGGCAGAGGCGCGTCGCACCTCCGAGGTTCGTCAGGTCGAGCTGACCGACGCGGCGCTGCACATCATCGCGACGCGGGGCATCGCGGCGTTGAGCACCCGCAGCCTCGCGGAGCAGGTCGGCCTCAGCACGGGGGCGATCTTTCGCCACTACCCGTCGCTCGCGGCGCTGCTCGAGGCCGAGGTGGCGCGGGTCGAGAGCGTGCTCGACGAGACGTACCCGCCGGCCGGCCTGCCGCCGCGCGAGCGCCTCGAGCGCTTCATCGAGGCGCGCTGCGCCGCGGTGGGCAACCAGCTCGGCATCCTGCGGCTCGTGCTGTCGGAGCAGTTCATGCTCGCCCTGCCGAAGGGCAGCTCCGAGCGGCTCGCGGCCTGCGTGCAGAAGACGCGCGCGTTCATCACGCAGTGCCTGCACGAGGCGCAGGGCGCCGGGGAGATCCGCGCCGACCTGCCCGCCGAGTCGCTCGCGATCGTCGTGATGGGCACCGTGCAGGTGCTCGCGCTCTCGCCCGCGGGGCCCCGGCGACGCGCGTCCGAGGTCCAGAGCGTCCGGCAGTGCCTCGCCGCGCTGCTCGCCCCGCCCGCGCCCACTCCCCAGAACGGCAAGAGGTCCACGTGAACGATCGATGGTCTGCTCGAAGCATCGCCCTGCACTGGGCGTCGGCGGCGCTCGTCGCGGCGCTCGTCGCCGCGGGGTTCGTGATGAGCGACCTGCCCGCGGGCTCGGCCCTGCGGCTGGTGCTCTCGCGGGCGCACACGCTCCTCGGCCTCGCGCTCGCGGCCCTCACGGCCGTGCGCCTCGTGGCCCGCTTCAAGGGCTCGCGCCCCGCGCCGCTGCCGCTCGCGCCGCTCCACCGGCGCGGCGTGGGGGTGGCGCACGGGCTCCTCTACGCGGCCGTCTTCGCGCTCGCCGCCAGCGGCGTCGCGACGGCCCTCGGGAGCGCGTGGCCCGACTACCTCCGCGGCGCGCGCGCGACGGCGCCCGACTTCGAAGGCATCGCCGCGCGCGAGGCCCACGAGCGCGTCGCGTTCGCGCTCCTGGCGCTCGTCGCGCTCCACGTCGTCGGGGTGCTCGTCCAGGACGTGCGCAAGGGCGGCGCGCTGCGACGCATGATCCCGTGGCTCGGCCCCTCCCGCGCGTCGGAATAGAGCGAGCGGCGTATCGCGCTACGGGTTGTACGCGCCGGGCGCCGTGGCGAAGTCGTTGAGGGTCTCGACGGTGACCGCGCCGGCGCCGTCGACCACGAGGTCGAACACCCGCCACACGTTCTGGCTCTGGGGGTTGGTCGTCGGCACGTCGAAGCGGCGCACGATGCCGCCGCGCGGCACGATGAGGCTGACGGTCGCCTGCGAGCGCTCGATGGGGCCGCTCGACTGGCCCGAGTAGTTGTGCACCGCGTAGCGGTAGCGTCCCGCGGTCACGCGGCTGAGGGTGACCACCTCGGGGCCGTACGAGCTCGTGTCGTCGGTGTCGAGGTTGGCGTAGGGCGCCTGCCCGAGGTCGCCGCGCGAGGCGTAGTAGACGTGAAAGCGCGTCGAGGCGGCGCCCGGCGTGGGCCCCGTGAGGTGCGAGTCGAGGTCGCGCGGGGAGGCGCCCCACGAGAGGGTGATCTGCGCCACGGCCTGCACCATCTGGAGCGTGCCGAGGTCGCCGCACGCGCGCGGGTCGCTGGCGGCGCGCATCGCGGTCGCGGGCGTCGAGGCCGTGCGCGGCTCGGTGTTGAGCGAGCCCTGCTGCGCGAACACGCTCACCTGCGCGGCGCGCTTCACGTCGGCCGCGAAGCACCCGTCGGAGCCGGTCCACACGCGGGTCGAGCCGGTGTAGTCGACGCCGTTGAGCACCACCTCCACGTTGGGCACGGCGGCGCCCGACGGGTCGCGCACGCACCCGCGCACGCAGGTGGTCTCGTACGGCAGGTCGGCGTTCCACCAGCTCAGGTGCGGCACCGAGGCGACCCAGACGTTACGGCCGCCGACGGTCTGGCGCGTGGCGGTGCCCTCTTCGTTCCACCGCCCCGCGGCGGCGTCGAGGCTCCAGAGGGGCACGGTCGCGGGCGCGCTCGCGGCCTGAGACGCGGTGACCGGCAGGGTGACCTCGGCGCGCATGCCCGGCGCGAGCGAGAGCGCCTGCGCGCCCTGGCGCACGTCGACGGCCATCACGCCGAAGCTCTCGAAGGGCACCGTCGTCCCGTCGGTGCGGCGCCCCGCGAAGCCGCCGGGAAACGCCGACCGCAGGCTCATCTGCGAGGGGTCGAGGTACGCGAGCGCGACCGCCGCCGCGCCCGTCACCGCGCGCCCGTCGGAGGTCACCAGCGCGCCCGCGGGGAAGCGCACGGCCACGCCCGACGCGCCCGTGATGGTCCCCCCCGCGGCGACGTCGAGAGACCGCGCCGCCTCCATGCGCACGAGCGCGACGTCGGCCGACGTGATGGCCCCCGCGCGCACCGTCAGCGGCACCACGCCCTCGGCGTAGCCGTCGCGCCGCGCCACCAGCGGGAGCCCGTCGCCCGGCGCCACCTCGCCGAACGAGAACCACCCCTGCTCGTTGGCCGTGACGTTGCGCCCTCCGAGGCTCAACGTCACACCGCCGACCGCCTCGTCGCTCCCTGCGACATGCACCCTCCCGGCGACCGTCCCCGAGGTCGCGACCGGCCCCGGCCCCGGCCCCGACGAAGATTCGCTGCAGCCCGCCAGCGCGAGGAGCGCCAGCCCGACGCGAAGCACGCGGTTCGTTCCCATGGCACCGTCATGCCTCCTTTCGCCGAAGGCGACGCACCGGCCGTGCCGCGGCGCTCACCGCACCCAGCGGAGCACCCTGGGCTCGTCTCGCGCAACGGGCTCCGCGGTGCCGCGGGGACGACCCGCGATGATGGGCGCGACGACGGCTCCCTCGGGGCCGAAGCCGAGCTCGCGCTTCACCTCCATCGTGTTGAGCACGGGGATGGCGAACCCGATGCAGCACGTGCCCAGCCCCATCGAGGCGGCCGCGAGCATGAGGTTCTCTGCGGCGAGCCAGCAGTCGGCCTCGGCGTAGTCGCCGCGCTGGCGCACGCCGATCGCGATGAGCGTGCCGGCGTCATAGAAGATGTTGGGGCCGATGTAGCCCAGCACGTCGCGCGCGTGGATCGCGCGCGCGTCGGGGCGCGCGAGCAGCAGCTCCTTCGCGCGGTCGGAGTAGCGCTGGAGCGCCGCGCGATCCTGCACGATCGCGAAGGCCCAGGGCTGCCCGTTCATCGCGCTCGGCGCCTGCACGGCCGCGTCGAGCAGCGCGCGCACGGTCGCCTCGTCGAGCGGTTCCCCGGTGTAGGCGCGCACAGAGCGACGTGCCCGCAGGGTCTCTGCCAGGTTCATGGTCTCACCTCCGCCGAGGGCGAAGTGCACGCGTCACGCCACGCAGCGGAACGTTCCACGCGGCCTTGCGCGTCAGCGCGGTGGTGGGACGCGGCACGCGTCGGGCAGGTCTCCCGTCGAGCCGGGCCGCGCGTACCAGTAGACCACGGCGTCGTAGGCGACGCGCCCGTCGTGCGGCGTCTCGAAGTCGAACCGCAGCGAGCGTTCGAAGGGAATGGCGTCGAGCACGTGCCATCGCTGGAGCGAGGCGCGCGCGAGGCCTCCCGCGGCGCTCGCGAACGTCACCGCGTGGTAGGCGTGCTCGAAGGGCGCGAGCTCGCCCTGCGCGTAGCCGAAGTAGTCGGCGGTGCCGGTGCCGGCGAGGCCCGGGCGCGCCGCGCCGTCGACGTAGACCTCGTCGTCGCCGTCGCCCCACGACGCGCCCGAGTCGCTGGTCACGTCGAGCGCGGTGCCCACGTACACGCCGCGACCGCGCAGGCTCGCGAGCGTCCAGCCGCTCGTCGAGGGCGCCTCGGGGCAGCGCCACGCGGCGTGGAAGTAGAGGCTCTCGTCGCCCCAGGGCGCGGGCATGTCGAGCGCTTCGCCCGCGAGCGCGAGGGCGCTGCCGCCGGTGCCGCGCAGCTCGATCACCGCGCGCTCGCGATAGGGCATCGGCCAGCGGCTCACGAAGGCCCCGTCGGCGCTCGCCTCGACCGTCAGCGCGCGGAACCCGCTCGCGCCGGGCCCGGCCCCGAAGAAGTCGCCGAGCGGCGCGCGCACCGTGACCTCTCCGTCGAAGGTCATCACCAGCAGCGCCGCGCGAAGGTCGCCGGTCGACGACGAGAGCCGCAGCGCGCGGAGCATGCTCCCGCCCGGCGCCGCGGCGAGCTCCACGCGGGCGGCCCCCTCGCCCTCGACCGAGAGGCGTATCGGCGTGGTGCGCGACGCCGCCGTGGGCTTCCACGCGGGCTCGCGGCCGCCGAGCACCTCCGAGGCGTGGGTGAGCGCGGGCCGCGCGCAGGCGTGCGCGCGCGCCGAGTACGAGCGCACGGCCGTGCCCGCGGCGTAGGTGCGATAGCCGACGTGGTAACGAAGCGCGCGCCCGTCGTCGACGGTGACCTCGCAGCGCCGCGCGTAGGGGATCGGGAAGTAGAGGCCGAAGCCGCCCGACGACTTGTGCGCGAGCGGCGCGAGGAAGCCCGGCGCCCTCCCGGTGAGCAGGTCGAGCATCGGGGCCTCGACGGCGGGCGCGGGCGCGCCGTCGACGTACACGCGCAGCGTGCCCTGCGGGTTCGACGACCAGACGCGCACGAGCGCGCCGGGCCCCGCCACGTCGAGCAGCACGTGCTCGCGGCGCCCCTCGTGGATCGTGTCGCGAACGAAGTGACCCGCGTCGTCGGAGGAGCGCGCCGCGGCGGCGTCTCCATCAGCCGGGCCGGGGTCGCGGCTCGACGCCTGCCACGCGGTGTACGCGGGCGAAGGGAGGCGCGAGAGCCGCGCGAGGTCGGTCATCTCCTCGACGAGCGACGCGAGCGTCACGGCCGCGCCGCGCGCCTCGTCGTCGCACGACGCGGGGGCGGCGGGCGAGTCGTCGCCGCAGCCCGCGTCGGCGACCGCGGCGACGACCTCGGTGAGGGCCTCCGCGTCGTAGATGACCTCTGGCTCAGCGCGATCCGCCGCGGGCTCGGCGTCGCCGACGACGCCGCCCGACAGGATGACCGGCGTGCCGCAGGCCGTCGCGAGCGCGGCCAGGAGCGCCACGCGCGTGAGCTTCGCGTTCATGGCCGACGCCCTCTGCAATCGCGAGACCCCGGCGAAGAAGGAGCGGGCGATCACGCGATCGAGCGCCTCCACGGCATCGCCGCGACGTCGAACGCTAGCGCACCGCAGGCGCGGCGCAGCGGGTGCGGAGCCGAGCGCGCTCACGGCGCGTCGCTTCGACACGCGCGGTCGCGACGTCGCCGGCGCACGCGGCCGTCG
>JBDHVF010000248.1:0-9812 GCA_039809605.1 Polyangiales bacterium
GACGCATCATCGGCGGGTCCGTCGGAAGCGCCCTGTATCACAGCTCTCGAAACCGTGAGATGAACCCCGCAACGGAATCCCCCATGAGCCCCAGGCCGTCTTCGCTCGCGCGGTGCTGCGCGCTGCTCGTCGCGCTCTGCGCGCTCGCGTTCGCGGCGCCCGCCGCCGCCGTCGACGTGTGGACCGAGCCCAACCCCGGCATCCGCCACCTGCACCGCACGACGCCGGCGCCCGCGGAGTTCCACGCGCTGGTGATCGACCTCGACGCGCCCGGCGTGCGGATTCGATGTACGCCCCTGCGCGAGCGGTGGAAGAGCACCAGCGGGTACGCGCGCGACGCGGGCCTCGCCGCGGCCGTCAACGGCGGCTTCTGGGGGCTCTTCGGCCAGGGCGCGCAGGGCATGACCGCGGGCAACGGCCAGATCTGGGGTTCCGACGACGAGGAGCTCGGGTTCTTCGCGGTGAGCTTCAACGGCCGCGCGTGGGTGTCGCGCCCGGCCGACGTGGTCGAGGGCTCGCGGCGCATGATCACCGACGCGGTGTCGGGCCGCCCCATGGTCGTCGACCGCGGGCGCATGAGCGAGGAGCTCTACACCTTCCCCCGCACGTGGACGCGCGAGCCTCGCACCGCCGTGGGCGTGAGCGAGAACGGGCGCAAGGTGATCCTCGTCACCGTCGACGGCCGCCGCGCCACGAGCCACGGCGGCACGCTCGAAGAGATCGCGCAGATCATGATCGAGCTCGGCGCCTTCCGCGCGATCAACCTCGACGGCGGCGGCTCGACGACCATGTTCGTCGCCGCCGAGGGCGGCGTGGTCAACCGCCCCTCGCGCGGCTGGGAGCGCGAGGTGGTCAACCACATCGGCGTCGTCGCGCCCGCGCCCGTCGCGCCCCCCGCCGCCACGCAGCGCGTGACCGAGACCCCGCCCGCGGTCGTCGCCACCGCGCAGCAGCACCGCGCCACGGGCTCGGGCGAGACCGCCCGCGAGCGCGTCGAAGGGACGGGCTTTCGCAACTGGGTGCGCGCCCGCGTGGGCACCGCGCTCGCCATCGACCGCCTCGGGCTCGGGCGCCGCCGCGAGGTCGTGGTGCCCATCCTCTTCGCGGCCTTCGTGCTCGCCGTGGGCTCGGTGGCGCTCCTCGTCGTGGCCCGCGTGAAGCGCGCCCGCGCGAAGCGGCGCACCATGGCCCTGAGCGCCACCGACGTCTCCCACGCGCCCGAGCTCAAGGCGCCGCCGCGGACCTCGACGCCATGAGCGAGGAGCTCGGCCGGCGCATCCTGCGCGACGTGGGCCGCGCCGTCGGCGACTTCGGCCTCATCGACGACGGCGACCGGATCATGGTCTGCGTCTCGGGCGGCAAGGACAGCTACGCCCTCCTCGAGACGCTGCGCGCGCTCCAGCGCCGCGCGCCGGTGCGCTTCGATCTCGTGGCCGTGCACCTCGACCAGGGGCAGCCGGGCTACGACGGAGAGCCCCTCCGGCGCTGGCTCGCGGCCGAGGGCTACGAGCACCACGTCGTTCGAGAAGACACCTACTCGGTCGTCGTCGAGCGCGTGCCCGAGGGCGCCACCTACTGCTCGCTCTGCTCGCGACTGCGCCGGGGAATTCTCTACGGCACCGCGACGAAGCTTGGCTGCACCAGGATCGCGCTCGGCCACCACCGCGACGACGCGATCGAGACGCTCATGCTCAACCTGTTCTTCTCGGGCAGGGTGGCGGCGATGCCCGCGCGGCTCGTCTCCGACGACGGCGCGCACGTGGTGATCCGGCCCCTCATCTACTGCGCCGAAGAGACCCTCGCCGCGTACGCGAAGGCGCGCGCCTTCCCCATCCTGCCCTGCAACCTCTGCGGCTCGCAGGAGACCGCGCAGCGCAAGCAGGTCAAGGCCCTGCTCGCCCGGCTCGAGGCCGAGCACCCCGGGGTCAAGAGCTCGGTGTTCGCCGCGCTCGGCAACGTGCGCCCCACGCAGCTCCTCGACCGCGAGCTCGCCGTCAAGCCCGACGACGCGCGCGAGCACCCGCGGGCGCCCAAGGCCTCGCTCGGCGGCGGCAGGCTCCGCGTCGTCGACGAGCCGTGACTACGGCGTGACCTGCACCGCGAGCCCCGCGGCGCGCAGGCGCGCGGCGAGCGACTCCATCCACGCGAGGGGGGCGGGCGCGAGCGTCGGCGCCTCGGGCTGGTGCGACGCGCGCGCGAGCGAGTAGAGCCGCACGCCCCGCAGCGGGACGCCCTCGCGCACGAGCCTCGCGAGCGCGCCCACGTACGCGTCGACGTCGCGGGGCTCGGCCACGCCGTCGCGCACGTGCGCGCAGGTCTGCACCCACGTGGGCACGATCGACGCGCACTTCGCGAGGCGCGCGAGGTGCCGCGCCGCCGTGGTGGTCACGCTGTTCGTGCGACGGATGCCCTCGTCGGTCGCGGCGTCGACCTTGAACCACGCCTCGCCGCCGATCGAGGCGAGGCGCGCGAGGGCCGACCGCACCGCGCGCCGGTCGACCATCGAGCCGTTGGTGATGAGCACCACGGGGATCGCGAGGCCGCGCCGCGCGAGCACGCGCCCGACGCGCTCGATCGCGGCGTCGAGGTCGGGCGACGTGGTGGCCTCGCCGTCGCCCGAGAAGGCCACGTCGCGCAGCACGCGCGAGCCCTCGGGCACGCTCGTGGCCATGAAGTCTCCCTCGGTGATGGCGCCGAGCATCGCGTCGAGCTCGCGCTCGAGGAGGTCGAGGTCGATGCGAGGCCCCCGCCCGCGCGTGAGGCCCTCGACCTGGCAGTAGACGCAGCGCCAGTTGCACGCGCGGTTGGGGTTGAGGTTCACGCCCACCGACACCCCGCCCGCGCGCCGCGACACCACCGGGTAGACGTAGCGCATCGCCACCACGTCGCTGCCGTGGTCGCTCACCGTGAGCGCGCGCGTCGCGCGGAGGGCCATGGCCGACTTTGTAGCACGCGGCGCGCGGCGCCCGGTGGTAGCGTCGACGCCCGATGGAGCTCACATCCTCGGCGGCTTCCGAGGGGGCGCGCGCGCCGCTCTCGGCGTACCAGCGGCGGCTGGTGGTGTTTCTCAGCGTCGCGACCTTCTTCGAAGGGTACGACTTCCTCGCGCTGTCGCAGCTATTGCCCGGCCTGCGCGCCGAGTTCGGGCTCACCGAGTTCGGCGGCGGCGCCATGGTGGGCGCCATCAACGTCGGCACCATGCTCGCGGCCGTGCTCGTGCGGCGCGCCGACGCGTGGGGGCGGCGGCGCGTGCTCGCGCTCACCATCACGGGCTACACCCTCTGCTCGCTCGCGACGGCCTTCGCGCCCGACGTGGTGTCGTTCTCGCTCTTCCAGATGCTCGCGCGGGTGTTCCTCATCGGCGAGTGGGCCATCGCGATGGTGTACGCGGCCGAGGAGTTCCCCGCGGAGCGCAGGGGCTTCGTGATCGGGCTCATCCAGGGCTTCTCGAGCCTCGGCTCGATCGCGTGCGCGGGCCTCGTGCCGGTGCTCCTGCGCAGCTCCCTCGGCTGGCGCGCGGTGTTCCTCGTGGGCGCCGTGCCCCTCGCGCTCATGGCCTTCGCCCGAAGGAACATCCGCGAGACCGCGCGCTTCGAGACCGCGCGCTTCGAGACCGCGCACCACGCGACCCGCGCGCCGCTCTTCGAGCTCCTGCGCGGCCCGTGGCGGGGCCGCGTGCTCCTCGTGGCCCTCGCGTGGTTCTTCACCTACGCCTGCACCCAGACCGCCATCACCTTCTGGAAGGAGTTCGCCGTCGCCGAGCGAGGCTTCACCGACAAGGCCGTCGGCGGCGCCATCGCCGTCGCGGCCGTCGCGTCGATGCCCATGGTCTTCGCCTCGGGCAAGCTCCTCGACGTCGTGGGCCGGCGCGCGGGCGCCGTGGTCATCTTCGCGCTCACCTCGCTCGGCGTGGTGCTCGCGTACACGCTCCACGGCCGCCTCGCCCTCACCGCCGCGCTCGGCGTGGCGATCTTCGGCACGAGCGGCGTGCTGCCGGTGCTCAACGCGTTCACGTCCGAGCTCTTTCCCACCGAGGCGCGCGGCGACGCGTTCGCGCTCGCCAACAACCTCCTCGGCCGCACGTCGTACGTGGCCGCGCCCTTCGTCGTCGGCGCCCTCGCGCGCCCCCTCGGGTGGAGCCTCGCCATCAGCGTCACGGCCGTCGGCCCCCTGCTCGCGCTCGCGGTGATCCTCGCGAGGCTGCCCGAGACGCGCGGCCGCGAGCTCGAAGACACCGCGAAGGTCTGACTACGCCCCGATGCGCAGGCGCACGCGGCGGCGGCCCTGCGAGCCCGCGAACGCTTCGAAGCGACCCGCGAGCGGCGCCTCGCACCTCGGGCAGCGCCCCCGCGCGTCGACGCGGTACTCGAGGATCTCGTACCAGTCGCGCACGATGAGGGGCTCGTCGCACGCGGCGCAGCGCGTGGTGCCGCCGTCGACGTCGTGCACGTTGCCCGTGTACACGTGCTTGAGCCCCGCGGCCCTCGCGATGCGCCGCGCGCGCGTGAGCGTCGAGGGCGGCGTCGGCGCGAGGTCGGTGAGCTTGTAGTCGGGGTGAAAGGCCGAGAAGTGCAGCGGCACCTCGGGCGTCAGCTCGCGCGCCACCCACTCGGTGAGCTTCGTAAGCTCCGCGTCGGAGTCGTTGAGCCCGGGGATCAGCAGCGTGGTGATCTCGGTCCACACCTTCGTCTCGTGCACGAGGTACCGCAGCGTGTCGAGCACGGGCGCGAGCGAGGAGGCCGTCTGCTTCTTGTAGAAGTCCTCGGTGAAGGCCTTGAGGTCGACGTTGGCCGCGTCCATCTTCGCGTAGAACTCGCGGCGGGCAGCGGCGTGCATGTAGCCCGCGGTCACGGCCACGGGGTGAACGCCCACGGCGCGGCACGCGTCGGCGACGTCCATCGCGTACTCGGCGAAGATCACCGGGTCGTTGTAGGTGAACGCCACGCTCTTGCAGCCGCTCGATTTCGCCGCCCGCGCGATGGCCTCGGGGCTCGCCGCGTCGGCCAGGGTGTCGTCTTCGCGAGACTTGGAGATGTCCCAGTTCTGGCAGAAGCGGCACGAGAGGTTGCAGCCCGCGGTGCCGAACGAGAGCACGCGCGAGCCGGGGTGAAAGTGGTTGAGGGGCTTCTTCTCGATGGGGTCGACGCAGAAGCCCGACGAGCGGCCGTAGGTGGTGAGCACCATCGCGCCGCCCTCGCGCTTGCGCACGAAGCACAGGCCGCGCTGGCCCTCGTGCAGCCGGCACTCGCGCGGGCACAGGTCGCACTGCACGCGCCCGTCGTCGAGCGCGTGCCACCAGCGGCCGGGGTGGCTGGTCTCGGGCACGTGGGGGTCGTTCATACGTGGAGTTCCTCGGGCGCGCGCGAGGGGCACCGCCCCTTCTGCACGCGGTAGCGTTCGAGCGTGATGTGACGGGTCCAGAAGCGTGGCGGCAGGCCCGCCTTGGCCTTCAGGTGCATGAGAAACTCGCCGGGGTCGGGCAGCGACTCCCACACCTGCGGGAGAAAGGTCGCCCTGCGCCCCGCGAGCGTGAGCACGACCCCGTCGGCGTCGGGCACGAGCGCCGCGCGGGCGCCCTCCTCGGTGCCGTCGAACTCGACGAGCGTGCGGGGCGACAGCACCGACACCTCGACGACGAGGCGCCCGACGTCGGCGAGCGTGAGGGCGCGGCCGCGCGGGTCTCGAAGGGCCGCGGCGCGCGCGTTCTCGGCCACGTCGCGCCAGAGCGGGCGCACGGGCTCGAGCGAGCCGATGCAGCCCTGAAGCTCGTCGTCGGCCGACCAGTGCAGCGTCACGAAGGTCGCCGCGAGGCGCTCGTACACCTCGCCGCGCGGGCGCTCGCGGGCGTCGCCGCCGAGCGCGTGCTCGATCGTCGCGCGCGCGTGCCGCGCCAGGGTCGTGAGCTCGTCGTCACCCAGCATGGGCGCCCTCCTGCGCGTCGCGAAAGGCGAACGCGCCGTAGCCCACCACCTCGTCGCGAGGGCCCGCGGTGTCGCCCGAGCTGCGAAGGTCGAGCAGCTCGGCGCGCATCCCGCGACGCCGCGCCACCCAGAGGAGCCCGTTGATCGCCGCGGCCCCGCAGGCCTCGTCGGCGCCCACGGGCTGCAGCGCGACGACCTCGCGCGCCGTGGCCTCGTCGCGCGCGCGCCCCATGTCGTACGGGAGGTAGTGCGAGAGGTCGCTGCTCACGACCACCAGGGTCTCGTCGCCGCCCCAGAGCGCCTCGAGCGCGCGGCCCACCTCGTCGGGCGCCGCGTCGCCCACCACCAGCGGCACCACCGTCGCCTCGGGAAAGAGCTCCTGAATGAACGGGAGCTGCACCTCGACGGCGTGCTCCCTCGCGTGCGCCCCGGCGTCGTCGCGCACGCGCGATTTCGTCACGGCCTCGACGTCGACGGCCACGTCGCCGAGCGGCGTGCGCATGCGCGTCGCGCCCGCGCTCGCCAGGCCGCGCACGTACGCGCGGTGCGCCGGGGCCACCACCACCACGCGCCGGATGCGAGACGCCCACGGCGCGACGGCCGCGTACGCCGTCGCCGCGATGGCGCCCGAGTACACGTAGCCCGCGTGCGGCACGATGAGCGCCTTGGGAGGGCGCTCTGCGCGGGCGGTGCGCGCCTGCGACATCAGCGCGTCGAGCGTGGCCGAGAGCTCTCTCGATGAGGCTGGATAGAACAGGCCCGCGACCGCGGGAGGACGTGTCGTGTTCATCAGGGCGCCAACCTAATGCGTCGCTCGCGCGATGCACGCGCGCGGTGATTTCTCGCGAGGTGGAACTCTCTACGGACTTTGTTCTATGGTCCGCAGCCGTGTCGACCGAGCCCGAAGATCCTTCACGACCCGCGCGAGACTGGCGCGCGTGGTCGTTCCTGGCGGTGCCGCTCCTGGCGTTGATCGAGCTCACGGGCGAGTGGGCGATCGAGGCGCGCGTGCCGAAGCCCGAGCACTGGCGCGCCGCGCACGACTTCATCGCGCACGAGCGCCGCGACGGAGACCTCGTCACCTCGGCGCCCCTGTGGACCGACCCCCTGGCGCGCATGTACTTCCGCGACATGATCTCGCTCTCCGACGCGGCGAGGCCCGACGCCACGCGCTACGCGAGGGCCTGGGTCGCGACCATCCGCGGCAAGGAGAACCCCGACCTTCGCAACTGGCGCGAGCAGTCGGCGACCTCGTTCGGCCGCGTGACGGTGCGCTTGATGGTCAACCCTTCGCCCGCGCGCGTGCTCTACGACTTCGTCGAGCACCTTCGCCCGCCGGCCGTGACGGTCGAGCGCGTCGAGGGAGAGAGCCGCCGCGCGTGCATGTTCTCGGCGGGCCTCGTGGTGGCGGGCGGAGGGCTCGGCCAGGGCGCCCTCCCCGGCCCCGAGCGCTTTCAGTGTGGCGAGGGGTGGAACTACGTCGGCGTCACCATCATCGAGGACATGGACCACCGCGGCCGCCGCTGCATCTGGTCTCACCCGGTGCAGGGCGGCGTGATGGTGACGAACTTCGACGGCGTGCCCATCGGGCGCGCGCTGCACGGCCACCACGGCCTCGCGTACGAGGCCGAGCGCGGCGACGACTTCGGCAACGACCTGGGCGGCCCCGTGGAGCTCCGCGTGCTGGTCGACGGTCAGCCCGTCGGCACCTCGGTGCACCACGACGGCGAAGGGTGGAAGGGCTTCGAGTTCGACACGCGCGCGTGGGCGGGCTCGAACCGCCGCGTGACCTTCGAGGTGCGCAGCGAGCGCGCGGGCATGCGGCACTACTGCTACGAGGGCGACACGCGATGAGCCTCGACACTTCGCGCCGCGCGCGCATCCTCGCCGCGCTGCGCCCGCACCTGATCGGCTTCGCGCTGTGCGTGGCCTACGTGCTGATCCTCATGCGCACGGCGCGCTACCTCGGGTTCGCGCGCGACGAGGGCTTCTACTTCCACGCGGCGCGCACCTACGCCGAGTGGTTCAACGCGGTGCTCCAGCACAGGCCCGGCGCCCTCGCGCGACCGGCCATCGACGCCGCCTGGGGCGTCAACCACGAGCACCCCTCGCTGATGAAATCGCTCTTCGGCCTCTCGTGGCTCTTCCTCCACGAGAAGTGGCACCTCATCCATCAGGAGAGCCTCGCGTTCCGCCTGCCCGGCATGGTGATGGGCGGCGTCGGGCTGTGGGTGACGTACCTCTTCGGCCTGCGCGCGTGGAGCCACCGCGTCGGCCTCTTCGCGGCCCTCGCATTGGCCCTCATGCCGCGGGTCTTCTACAACGCGCACCTCGACTGCTTCGACGTGCCCGTGATGACCATGTGGGTCGTCGTGCTCTACTGCTACTGGCGCGCGACCGACGGGGGCATCGGCTGGGCCGTGATGACGGGCCTCGCGTGGGGCCTCGCGCTCGAGACCAAGCACAACGCGTGGTTCGTGCCCTTCCTCGTGGTGACGCACTTCGTCCTCTCGCGCGGGCGCGAGATGATCGCCGACGCGAGGGCCGGCAAGTTCCCGTTGCCCTTGCCGCTCGTGGCGATGGCGGTGATCGGGCCGCTGGTGTTCGTCGCCCTGTGGCCGTGGATGTGGTTCGACCTCCTGCGCACCCCCGACGGCCGCCCCGGACGGCTCTCGGAGTACATGGGGTTCCACCTGAACCACGCGTACTACAACATGGAGTTCCTCGGGTACAACTGGTTCCGCCCGCCGTTCCCGCGCACGTACTCGTGGGGGATGATCCTCTTCACGGTGCCGGGCATCACCCTCGTGCTCGCGGTGATCGGCCTCGCGCTCCAGCTCCGTCGCGCGCTCGGAGAGACGACCCTCCTCGACGCCCTCTTCGACCGCGTGCCCGCGCTCGGTCGGCTACGCGAGACCGTCACCGACCGCAGGGGCACGGCGCTGCTCTTGTACATGGGCTTCCTCGTTCCGCTCGCGCCGTGGTTCTCGCCGAAGACGCCCATCTTCGGAGGCACCAAGCACTGGTTCCCGGCGTACCCCTTCCTCGCGCTGATGGCGGGCCTCGGCTTCGCGTGGACCGCTTCGAAGCTCGAAGACCTCGTGCGAGGCCGCGTGCGCGAGCGCTTCGCGTGGCTGCCCGCGACGGCGCTGGGGGCGTTCCTGATCCTCCCTCCGCTGTCGCAGACCGCGCACTCGCACCCCTTCGGTCTCAGCAACTACACGCCCATCGCGGGCGGCGCGCCGGGCGCGGCCGACCTCGGTCTCAACCGCCAGTTCTGGGGCTTCACCACGGGCTCACTGGTGCCGTGGTTCAACGAGCACGCGCCGCACGGCGCGGGCATCTACATCCACGACACGACCTACGAGGCGTGGGAGATGCTCCAGCGCGACGGCTACCTGCGCGACGACCTTCGCGCGGTGTGGCAGGTGGGCGAGGGGCAGTACGCGATCGTGCACCACGAGCTGCACATGAACGAGGTCGACTACCAGATCTGGCAGGCGTACCAGTCGCCCGCCGTGGCCCACGTGCTCACGTACGACGGCGTGCCCATCGTGTCGGTGTACGAGCGGCCCGCGGGGCGGTAGCGCGCGTCGCAGAGGCTGCGCTACACGGCTCCGGTGCTCCCGTGACGCGAGGTGCTTGGGGTGCGGAGATGTCCGGGGGGACCCGGAACGCGAAGCTGTCGAGGCTCGGGTCCGTCTGGGTGGACCCAGAACGCGAAACCGTTGGGGCAACGGTCCATCCGAGGGGACCCTCGGAGTGATGTCGTTGCGGTGGCGGTACCCTTCGGGGACGGCGTACGCTCTCACGGGCGAGTAGAGCGGGGGCCTGACGCGTGTGATACGCGGCGCTCGCGCCGGAGTTCGGCGTAGCTCCATGGGCTCGGTT